>NZ_JBHUQX010000195.1:0-16468 GCF_042674225.1 Streptomyces sp. NPDC056948 | reverse complement strand
GCTCTCGATGTCTGGTACGACTATCCGTCGGGCAGCCGGACCGGACAGCAGCCCAGCCGGTACCCGTTCGGATCGCTGCCCAACGTGCTGATGACGCCGCACTCGTCCGGGCTGTCCCGGCACACCTTCGCCCGGCGTTCGGACGACATCACCGCCAACATCCGCCGGCTCGCGCTCGGCCAGAGCCTCGACAACATCGTGGCGGTGGCCCGATGAGCAAGCCGGACACCATCGTCGCCGCCGAGGTCGTCGTCACCAGCCCCGGCCGCAACTTCGTCGCCCTCAAGATCACGACGGAGCAGGGGCTGACGGGCTGGGGCGACGCCACCCTCAACGGCCGTGAACTCGCCGTCGCCTCCTATCTGCGCGACCATGTCGCACCCCTGCTCCTGGGGCGGGACCCGGCACGGATCGAGGACACCTGGCAGTACCTGTACCGCGGGGTCTACTGGCGGCGCGGCCCGGTCACGATGACCGCCATCGGCGCGGTCGACCTGGCCCTGTGGGACATCAAGGGCAAGGCCACCGGTCAGCCCGTGCACCAACTCCTCGGCGGTCCGGTCCGCGACCGCGTGCTGACGTACACGCATGCCACCGGCTGGGACGTACCGGAGCTGCTGGAATCCGTGGACGCGCAGCGCGAGCGTGGCTTCCTGGCGGTCAGGGCACAGATGGGCGTGCCCGGTCTGGACACGGTCTACGGGGTGAGCAGCACGGCTGCGGGGGCGAGCTACGAACCCGCCGGGCGGGGCGCCGCGCCGAGCGTGGAGGTCTGGGACACGGCGGCTTATCTACGGCACGCGCCCGGAGTGCTCGCCGCGGTCCGGGAGCATGTCGGCCCCGAACTCCACCTGCTCCACGACTCCCACCACCGGCTCACCCCGAACGAGGCCGCGCGCCTCGGGAAAGCGCTGGAGGAGGTGGACCTGTTCTGGCTGGAGGACGTCACTCCGGCGGAGAACCAGGAAGTACTGCGGCACACCCGCCGGCACACCACGACCCCGCTCGCGATCGGCGAGGTGTTCAACACCGTCTGGGAGTGCCAGTCGCTCATCACCGAGCAGTTGATCGACTACGTACGGACGTGTGTCACCCACGCCGGCGGGATCAGCCATCTGCGGCGCATCGCCGCGCTGGCCGAGGTCTGGCAGATCAAGCTCGGCCCGCACGGACCCTCCGACGTCTCCCCGGTGGCACTCGCCGCGTCCCTGCACGTCGGTCTCGCCACTCCGAACTTCGCCATCCAGGAGTACATGGGCTACGAACCGCTGGTCCACGAGGTGTTCCGGCACGACTGGAGGTACGCCGACGGGTATCTGCACCCGGGCGACGCCCCCGGACTCGGCGTCGAGGTCGACGAGACACTGGCGGCGCGATTCCCGTACGAGCCCGCCTACCTGCCGGTGGCCCGCCGCCGCGACGGCTCGATGACGGACTGGTGAGATGACGACGACGACACCGCTGCCCCGCCTGGGCTCCGGCACCGTCCCGGAGCGCGCGCTGCTGCACCGGCGCACAGTCGCCGAGACCGGCATCGTGCACCTCGGGCTCGGCAACTTCCACCGGGCCCATCAGGCCGTCCACACCGCTGCCGCGCTGGCACACACCGACGGCCCCTGGGGAATCCTCGGCGTCGCGAGCCGCTCCGCCGCCGTCGCCGACGCGCTGCGCGCACAGGACCACCGCTACTCCGTCGTAGAGATATCCCCGGAAGGCGAGCGGCTCACCGTGCCGGCGGTGCACACCGGCGCACTCGTCGCGGCGCACGACCCGGACGCCGTCCTCACCGCCATCGCGGCCCCGCGCACCCGGATCGTCTCCCTCACGGTGACCGAGCACGGCTACACCTTCTCGCCGCGCACCGGACACCTCGATCTCGACCGCGACGACGTACGGGCCGATCTGCGCGGCGACACTCCCCCGCGCACCACGATCGGCCAGGTGGTACGCGGCCTGCAGCGCCGACTGCGCTCGTCCGCGACCCCGGTGACCGTGCTGAGCTGTGACAACCTGGCGGCCAACGGTTCCCAGACCGCGCGGCTGGTCGGGGAGTTCGTCCAGGCACTGCCTCCAGCCGAGCGGGACGAGCTGTCCGCGTGGCTGGACGCGAGCGTGACGTTCCCGGACACCATGGTGGACCGGATCGTGCCGGCCACGACGGACGCCTACCGGGCCACCGTCGCCGAGCGGTTCGGGGTGCGGGACGAGATCCCCGTCCCCGCCGAGCCGTTCAGCATGTGGGTCATGCAGGATCGTTTCGCCGCGGGACGGCCCGGCTGGGAGCACGGCGGGGCGCTCTTCACCGACGACGTCACGCCGTACGAGTTGCTCAAGCTCCGTCTACTGAATGGCACCCACTCGCTCATCGCCTACCTCGGCGCACTGGACGGCAGGGCGACCATCCCCGAGGCGATCGCGCGACCTCACATCTCCGAGGCGGCGCACCGGGTGCTGCACGACGAGTACCTCCCCAGCCTGACCGTCCCCGGCGACATCGACCTCGACGCCTATGTCGCGCAGCTCTTCGGCCGCTGGGCCAATTCCGCACTGGGCCATCGCACCCGGCAGGTGGGCTCCGACGGCTCCGTCAAGCTCCGCCAGCGGGTCCCGGAACCGGCACTCCTCCGGCTGCGGGCCGGGCGGATGCCTCATCACCTCGCCCTGACGGTCGCCGCGTATCTGTGCTGCATGGCACCGCCACCGGGTCTCGACGCGGGGCCGCAGTCCGCCGCCATGGCGGACCCGGCGCGCGGCCGTCTCCAGGAGATCGCCGAAAGCACCGCCTCCGTACCCGACTTCGTGACCGCCGTGATCGAGACCGGTCTGCTGGGGAGCGGTCTCGCCGAACACCCCGCCTTCGCCGAGCGGGTCGCCGAACTCATCGGCGTCCTCGTACGGCACGGCACGGCCACGGCGGCAGGTGCCGCGGCCGAAGCCATGGACTCGGAGCCGCCGCCAGGCACCTGAGCCCGTCCCGCTCCCCTCACAAGGACGTGAGACCGTGTCAGTTTCCGCTTCCAGCACGACCAGGCCGCGCCCTGCGGCCCGCCGCCCGGGCGACCGTCGTCAGCCAGGCACCGCCGTCCTTGGACGGACTGCCGCTGGAGCATCTTCAGCGCTGGGACATCGACCTCGGCACCGGCACCGCCTTCCGCTCCGCGCACGCCTTCCGCACCGCGCTCGCCCTAGCTGAGGTCGTCCTCCGCCCCGGCGGCACAGCCGGCTGAAGCACGGCCCCTCTTGGAGCCCTTCTCAGAGCCTTTCCTCTCAGAGCCGCACCTCGACGTCCCCCAGCGTTCTGAGGCCATCCCCATCCAAGGAGGCATGGATGATGGACACTCCTACCGAATCCCTGACGAATGAGCCGACTCCGCCGTCGGCACCTGCCGAGCCCCCGGCCACGGACCCCGCCGCGGTCCGCCGGGCCGCCTGGGCCGGGCTCATCGGCACCGCCCTCGAACAGTACGACTTCGTCATCTACGGCACGGCGTCGGCCCTGGTCTTCGGCCACCTGTTCTTCCCCGACGTCTCGCCGGCCGTCGCCCTGCTCGCCAGCTTCGCCACATACGCCGTGGGATTCGCGGCCCGCCCGCTGGGCGGCCTGTTCTTCTCCCGCTACGGCGACCGGCTGGGCCGCAAGTGGGTCCTGGTCGCCACGCTGCTCCTCATGGGCGGCTCCACCCTCGCCATCGGCCTGCTGCCGACGTACTCCCAAGTCGGCCTGCTGGCACCCGCGTTGCTCGTCGCCTGTCGCTTCTTCCAGGGCTTCGGGGCGGGCGCCGAACAGGCCGGCGGCGCCACACTGCTCACAGAAACCGCGGCGCCCGGACGACGCGGGCGCCTGGCCTCCCTGGTGATGACCGGTGCCGCCCTGGGCACGCTGCTCGGAGCGGTCGCGTGGATGCTCGCGCAGAGCCTGCCGGAGGACGCCCTGATGAGCTGGGGCTGGCGGCTGGTCTTCGGCAGCAGCCTGCTGGTCACCCTCGCCGCCCTGGTCATCCGCCGCCGGCTCACCGAGAGCCCGGTGTTCCAGGAGTTCAAGGAGCAGCACGAGAAGCCGAAGTCACCGGTCGGCGAGGTCTTCCGGCACGGCCGCAGGCCCATGCTGCTCGCCCTGTTCATGAACGTCGGCGTCAGCGCCCAGTCGTACACCTACCAGGTCTTCATGGCCTCGTACCTGGTCTCCAGCGTCGGTGTGGACGCCTCGCTCGTGCCGAAGGTACTCATGATCGGCGCTGCCTGCGGCGGTATCGGTGCCATCGGGTTCGGCATCCTCTCGGACCGCGTCGGGCGCAAGCCCGTGTACTCCGCGATCCTCCTGGCGCTGGTGCTGCTTCCCGGTCCGTCGTTCATCGCGCTCAACACCGGGTCGCCGGTCGCCATCACGGTGACGATGATCGTGGGCTTCGTCCTGGCGGGCCAGGGCGCGGTCGGCGTGCAGATGAGCTACTTCCCCGAGCTGTTCGGCAGCCGCTACCGGTACGCCGGCGTCACCCTGGGCCGCGAGTTCTCCTCGGTCCTCGGCGGCGGTGTCGCTCCACTCATCTGCGCCTCCCTGCTCACGGCGTTCTCCGGATCGTGGATCCCCGTCGCGGCCTACATGACGCTCATGATGGTCATCAGCCTCGTCGCCGCCCGCATGGCGCCGGAGACCCTGGACCGCGACCTGACCGCTGTCACGGACGCCACGGCAACCCGGCCGTCGCCCACCGCCGATTCGGGCAGGTCATGACCAGGGCGCTGTAGCGTGCGGGCCTGCGCCGGCCGTGATCCTGCCGGGTCCGGCCGGTCAGTGGCAGCACGCGTCGTCCGTCTGAGGGCCGGGCCCGGTTTCCAGGCGGCAGAAGCAGGACGCCTCGACGGGGACGTCGGCCAGTGCGGTCGCCATCTTGAGCTGCTGGGCGACGAGGGCCGCCTCGCCGGTCTTACCCGTCCGGAGCAGGCATTCGTGGAAGCCGTGCAGGGACCAGACGTTGCCGGGGTGCTGTAGGGCACGGGGCAGGGTGGCGTCGAGGCCGAGGTCCGCGCGGTAGACGGCCTCGGCCTCCGCCACGCGGCCCTGTTCCAGCAGCAGTGCGCCGTAGGCGTGGCGGGTGGGCTGCATCCAGCCCCACGGCTCGTCGTAGGGGAGGTTGTCGTCCAGTTCGATGGAGCGCTCCAGGGCGGCGAAGGCGAGGTCGTGGTTGCCCCTGCGGTATTCGAGCTCTCCGTCCAGCATCGCCGACGCGATGGCGAGGATGTCGTGGCAGGTGTTGTTGAACAGCATCCGCGTCTCGGGCACCCGGCCCACCGCCTCGCGGAAGAGCTCGCGCTCGGCCTCCGCGGGGCCGACCTCGCCGGTGGCCGAGAGGGCGACGCCGCGGGCGTAGTGCCGCATGGCGGTGGTCACCGAGTAGAACTCGGGGTCGGCAGGGGCGGGCAGGGCGAGGATGTCGGTCCAGCGGCCGAAGCGGATCAGCACGTGGACGCGCATGGCCAGGAAGCCTTCGAGCCAGTCGGCCATCGGGGGGCTCGGCACACGGAGCAGGTCTTCGGGGATGGCCGCTTCCAGCTCAGCGGCGGTGTCGAGGGCGACCTGCGCCTGGCCGAGGAACATGGCCCCGTAGATCTTGAAGTGGTAGTTGTGCGCCCGGTAGAGGGTGTAGAAGTTCATCGCGCCGGCGCGCCGGTGGTACTTCTCGTCAACGGCGATCGCGTCACTGTTCGCCGCGACGACCCGGCGGTAGTCGCCGCACAGGACGTCGAGGTGCGAGGGCATGTGGTGCAGGTGCCCGGCGTCGGGCACGATGCCGCGCAGGCGGTCCGCGACGGTGAGGGCCTGCTCCGGCGTCGGGGACATCTCCATCAGGTGGATGTACAGGTGCAGCACCCCTGGATGCCCCACGCCGGCATCGGTGGCGAGGGCGCCGTCCAGTACGGCCTTGGCCTCCACGGTCCGGGCGCCCTCGGCCGGCTTCCCGGTCCTCAGGTCCCAGAGCTGCCACGGGGTGAGGTTCATCAGGGCGTCGGCGTGGAGGGTGGCGATGTCAGGGTCGTGGGGTGCCAGTTCGTACACCGCGCGCATCGCGTCCGCGTAGGGCTCGTTCCAGATCGAGCAGTCCTCGACGGCTTCCGACTGCGGATAGCGGGCGCGCAGCGCGGTGATCAGTGCCTGTTCGACCGGGGTGGCCCGGACGGCCTTGTCGTGGGCCCGTTCGACGGCGGTGTGGGTGCGTTCGACGGTCCGTACCAACTCGTCATCGTCGAAGAATTCCCAGGGCTTGTTGTAGTTCGGCCCGAGCGCGTAGGCGATGCCCCAATACGCCATCGTGCACTCCGGGTCGGCCTCCGCGGCCTTTTCGAAGCAGGCGACGGCTTCCTCGTGGTGGAAGGCGTACGTCCACATCAGACCGCGATCGAACCAGAGCTGAGCTGCGGAAGAGGACGTGGTGACGGGACGGCTGTAGGTGCCGAGGTCGTAGTAATCGTCCATGGTCATCTCCTGGAAAATCGGCCCGGTCCGGTGAGAATAGCGGCCGCGTACACCCTCTCGATCCTCCACCAATTCCGACTATTACCAGATCACCATTTCGGATTTCGGTAAAGTGCACGACCGAGGAGGAGGACAGGGCATCGTTGAGGGCATGACTGACTTCCCGAGTTTTCCGCCCGGCTTCGCGTTCGGGGCCGCCACCGCCTCGTATCAGATCGAGGGTGCGGCGCAGGAGGACGGCCGTGGGCCGTCGATCTGGGACACCTACTGCCGCACCCCCGGCCTGGTGGCGAACGGGGACAGCGGCGATGTCGCCTGTGATCACTACCACCGGTATCCGCAGGACGTGGCGCTGCTGCGCGAGCTGGGCGTGGACTCCTACCGGTTCTCGATCGCCTGGCCGCGTATCGTCCCGGACGGGTCCGGGCCGGTGAATCCCAAGGGGCTGGACTTCTACTCGCGGCTGGTCGACGAACTGCTCGCGGCCGGCATCGAGCCCGCGGCCACGCTCTATCACTGGGATCTGCCGCAGGCCCTGGAGGACCGCGGTGGCTGGCGGGTACGGGAGACCGCCGAGCGGTTCGGCGAGTACGCGTCCGTCGTCGCCGCGCATCTGGGCGACCGGGTGCCGCGCTGGATCACCCTCAACGAGCCGTGGTGCAGTGCCTTCCTCGGCTACTCCGTCGGCCGGCACGCCCCGGGTGCCCGCGAGGGCCGGGGCGCGCTGGCCGCGGCCCATCACCTGCTGGTCGGGCACGGCCTGGCCGTACAGGCGTTGCGGGCGGCCGGCGTACGCGAGGCGGGCATCACCCTCAACGTCGACCGCAACCTCCCCGCCACCGACTCCCCCGCCGACCGGTCGGCCGTCACCCGCGCCGACACCCTGCACAACCTGGTGTGGACCGAGCCGATCCTGGCGGGCCGCTACCCGGCCGCCGAGGAGGAGACCTGGGGCGAGTTGATCACCGCCCAGGACTTCCGGCGGGACGGCGACCTGGAGCTGATCTCCCAGCCGCTGGACTTCGTCGGCATCAACTACTACCGGCCGATCGTCGTCGCCGACTCCCCGTACCGCGAGAGCGACCCGGCGCTGCGCGTGGCGACCGACAACCGCTACGAGGAGGTACGGCTGCCCGGGGTGCGGCACACCGCCATGGGCTGGCCCGTCGCACCCGGCACTTTCACGGATCTGCTGGTGGGACTCAAGGAGCGCTACGGCGATGCCCTGCCGCCCCTCCACATCACCGAGAACGGCTCGGCGGAGGACGACGAGGTGAGTGCCGACGGGGCCGTCCACGACAGTGACCGGGTCGCCTACCTGCGCGACCATCTCACGGCGCTGCGGGCCGCGATGGACGCCGGCGTGGACGTCCGCGGCTACTACGTGTGGTCTCTCCTCGACAACTTCGAGTGGGCCTTCGGCTACGACAAGCGCTTCGGCATCGTCCGCGTCGACTACGCCACGCAGCAGCGGACGCCGAAGGACAGCTACCACTGGTACCGGGCCATGATCGCCGCGCAGCGGCCGTGACGGCCCGGTCGGAGATCATCGGCTTGTCGTTCGATCGGGGGCATGTGCGCCGAGAGGCTGGCACCGCCCAACTCCCGCTCCCTAGGATGTACTTCCTGTCCAGCCAGTCCGTTGGCGCGGCGCCTTGCAGGGGGAACGATGCACTCCGAGAAGCAGTTGTCCACCGAGATCGACGCGACCGTGCCGACGGCAGCGCGCATGTACGACCACTACCTGGGCGGCAAGGACAACTACGCGGCGGACCGTGCCGCGTGCGAGGAACTGGACAAGGTCGTGCCCAGCACGCGCCGCCTGGCCCTCAACAACCGGCGTTTCCTCCAGCGCGTCGTGCGGACCCTGTCCGAGGAGTACGGCATCCGGCAGTACCTGGACCACGGCTCAGGCCTGCCGACGCAGGACAACGTGCACCAGGTCGCCCAGCGCATCGACCCCACCACCCACGTGGTGTACGTGGACAACGACCCGATGGTGCTGGTCCACGGTCGTGCTCTGCTGGAACAGGACGAGCGCACCACCGTGATCCACGCGGACATGCGCGAGACCGACGTGATCTTCGACCACCCCGACACCAAGCGGCTGATCGACCTCTCCGAGCCGGTGTGCGTGCTCTTCAACTCGGTGTTCCACTGCATCCCGGACAGCGACACCGACGGGCCGCTCGCGGTGGCCCGCCGCGTCCGGGAGCGGCTCGCGCCCGGCAGTTTCCTGGTGTTGTGCCAGCTTGTCAGCGAGGATGCCGAGGTCCGTGACTTCGTCACGAACTTCATGGACCAGGCCACCCAGGGGCACTGGGGCCGCGTGCGGGAGCCGAAGGACGTCGAGACGTACTTCGAGGAGTTGGAAATCCTCAGGCCGGGCCTCGTGGAGGTGTCCACCTGGCGTCCGGACACCGAGGTGGCGCCGCGTCAGCTCACTCACGAGTGGATCGAGTTCGGCGGCGTGGGACGGATTCCGCTGGAGAAGTAGCGGGCGCGCCTCTCCCGGAAGCGCTTCGCGCTGAAGTGCCTCGCGCTGAAGTGCCTCGCGCTGAAGTGCCTCTCGTAGGACGCCGGTCGTCCCGCGAGAGGCACCCTCATGTCACGGGTAGCGCTGCTCCATCGTCTGACGCAGCAGTTCCAGGGAGTCCCGGGGCTTGAGCGCCTCGTCCGCGAGCCGGTCCAGCGCGATCCGGTACTCCTCCGTCTCGTCGCGGTCCTCGAGGAAGTTCGCGCTCCTGATGTGCTCCAGGTAGACCACGTCGGGCAGGTCGAGGCCGCCGAAGCGCAGATACGTGACCGGGATGGCCGGCGCCGACGCGTTCGTGACGCTCAGCGGCACGATCTGCACCGTCACATTCGGCCGTTCGGCCATCTCGGCGAGGTGCGTGAGCTGTTCCCGCATCACGTCGGTGCTGCCCAGGACGCGCAGCAGCACGGACTCGTCGATGACCGCCCACAGTTGCGGTGCCTCCTGCCGCAGCAGCAACCGGGCCCGGTGCTTGCGGAGTTCGACACGCCGCTCCACCTCGCCGGCCGGCGCGTTCGGCAGGCCGCGCTCCACCACGGCCCTGGTGTAGGCGGGCGTCTGCAACAGGCCCGGCACGTACTGGATCTCGAAGGTACGGATGGTGGCGGCTGCCTCCTGGAGTCCGACCAGCCGGTCGAACCACTCGGGCATCAGCCGCTTGTCGTACCGCTGCCACCAACCCGGCTCGCCGGCCCGTTGCAGCAGCTTGAGCAGCACCGACATCTCGTAGTCGTCGGTGCTGTAGAGCTGCAGCAGCGCACGGACGTCGTTCTCCGTCGGCGGGCGGCGGCCCTTGCCCGACTCGATGCGGGACAGCTTCGCGGGACTGAATCCGACAGCGCGCGCCGCCTGGTCCTGGGCGAGTCCGGCGTCCTCACGGAAGCCTGCGAGCTGCACACCGACCAGCATCTTCAGCAGAGTCGGCGCCGGCTCCGGCCTGTCCAGGTAGGGTTCCAGACGGGAGATGCGATGCGACGCGGCGGACATCCTGACTCCCAGCAGACCAGACACAAGGGCGATTTACCCTATCGCACCCGCCCCCTTCAGAGCAGGTGGTCGAACTCGCCGTCCTTGGCGCCGGCCAGGAACGCCGCCACCTCCGCCGCCGTGTAGACGAGCGCGGGCCCGTCGGGATCACGGGAGTTGCGCATCGCGATCCCGCCGTCGACGAGCGGGGCGACTTCGACGCAGTTGCCCTCGGCGTTGCTGTGCCGGCTCTTGATCCAGCAGGCGTCCAACATGCTTGCCCGCACTCCGTTCTGCACTGGTGGCACCGCAGTCTCCTCGCTGTTCTCGTACCCCGCCGCGCACGGTGTGCCCGGCCGTCAGCCGAGACCGGCCGCGCCCCTCGGCCGCACTCGTCCCGGGTTGCGTACCCATAACGGCTTGATTTTCACGCAATTTCTCGTGCAATTGCACGCGAGCGCCGTCAGCGTGGATAATAGCTGCGGCGTCAACCCCTGGGCTGGCGCCGCGTCCTGACGTCGCATCGGGGAGATGCCGTGTCATCACCTGCGCAGCACGTGCTCCGGCCGCCGAGTGAGGCTGCGGCACACGCGAGCGCATCCGGCACGAGCCACGGTCTCCCGCCCGGCCCGCACATCTGGTCGCTCGACCACTGCTGCGAAGACACGACCCTCGTCATCACCGAGCTCACCGCCAACGCCGCGACACACGCGGCGCCGGGGACATCGAGTGCGCCGGAGGTCCGGCTCGGGTTCCGCCTGAATCCCACCCACCTGCTGGTCACCGTCTCCGACCCCGACGACCATCCGCCCGTGCACGCGCCCGCCGGCTCCCCTCTCGAGGAGCACGGCCGGGGCCTGTGCATCGTCGACGCCCTGTCCGAGGAGTGGGGCTGGACCCCCTGTCCTCCGGCGGGCAAGACGGTTCGGGTCAGGTTGTCGGCCTGTCCACCCCTCTGACACGACTGCCGCGGAAAGGCCCCTCGCCATGCGCAGCGCTTCGACGGAACACCCGAGCAGCGAGCGCCCACAGCGCCCCGACATCCCGGCCGGAGCGGCCCGGGCCACACCGCTCACGGCACTGGACCGCGTGCCGTGGGGCGACATCCAGGACTCCACCGGTTCGGCGGCGGCCATTCCCCTCCTGCTCAACGGCATCGCCTGGGGTGACCCCGACACGGCCCGATCCGCACTCGACGACCTGCGGAAACGCATCTGTCAGTTCGGTTTCGTCGTGGAGCAGGCCACCGCCGCCACGGTTCCGTTCCTGTGGGAGCTGGCGAAGCTGCCGCAGGTGTCCTGCCGTGCTCAGATCATCCAGTTGCTCAAGAACATCGCCGACGCCCGGCAGTGGGAGAGCACCGCCGCCGTCTATCCGAAGCTGCTGAACCATCGGGAGAACCCGGTGGTGTGGGAGCGCGCGGCGCGCCAAGCGGTGCGCGCCCGGCGCGGCGAGCTGGGCCGGCTGATGGACGACGAGGACACGGAGATCGCCCGGGCCACGAACGAGCTCGCGCGCTCCCTGGGTACCTGAGACCCGAGGTCCTGAGAGGCCGCGGAGATTTTGCGGAAGGTTTCCGATCGGGCCAAGGTGAGTGTGCGTGCCCGGCCGGAGACGGCTCCCGGGTGCTCATGGCGGGCGCCGGGAGACGTGACGAAACCGTGAGGGCCCCTTGTCACCATGGGTGATGCCCCTCGCCTGACGGGGCCGGGCAGTGTAGACATGGCACATGGTCCGACTCTTGGGTCGATCCGGGACTCGATCGCCCCTGCGGCCCGGCGTTGCGCCGTCCGCACGGCAGCGGCGGGAGGCGGGTTCGTCGCGGTGGCATCCGATGGCGGGGCTGCGGTCGGTCGTGGGCGGACGCAGCGTCGCCGGACAGGTGTTCCTGCTGGTCGTGGTGATCGTGCTGCTGCTGGTCGTGGCCGCGGTGGTGGCGCTGGTGCTGCAGGTGCGGCACGACACGACTCAGGAGGCCCGTAACCGCTCGCTCGCCGTAGCGGAGACCTTCGCCAACGCGCCGGGCACGGTCGCGGCGCTGGAAGGCCCCGATCCCACGGCTGTGCTCCAGCCGCGCGCCGAGGCCGCCCGCGAGCAGTCGAAGGTCGACTTCATCGTCGTCATGAACACCGACGGCATCCGCTACACCCACCCCAAGCCGGACCGCATCGGGAAGCAGTTCGTCGGCACCATCGCGCCCGCGCTGGCCGGGAAGTCGGTGACCGAGGAGATCGAGGGCACGATCGGCCACCTCGTGCAGGCCGTGGTGCCGGTGAAGGACCCGGACGGCCGGGTCGTGGGCCTGGTGTCGGCGGGCATCACGACCGAGAACGTCGGCGGCACCGCCGACCGTCAGCTGCCGCTCGTGCTGGCCGCCGCCGCGGTGGCCCTCGCCCTGGCGACGGCGGGCGCCGCGCTGGTGAGCCGTCGGCTGCTGCGCCAGACCCACGGGCTCGGGCCGCACGAGATGACCCGGATGTACGAACACCACGACGCCGTGCTGCACGCCGTCCGCGAGGGCGTGCTCATCCTCGACGGCTCGGGCACCCTGCTGCTCGCCAACGACGAGGCGCACCGCCTGCTCGGCCTGCCCGCCGACGCCGAGGGCCGGCACATCCTCGGCCTGGGGCTCGACCCCGGCACCGCCGACCTGCTGGCCTCCGGGCGCGTCGCCACGGACGAGGTGCACCTCGTCGGGGACCGGCTCCTGGCCGTCAACCAGCGGACCACGGAGAGTGCGGGCGGCCCGCCCGGCAGCGTCGCCACGCTGCGCGACTCCACGGAGCTGCGTGCCCTGTCCGGCCGGGCCGAGACCGCGCGGGAACGGCTCAACATGCTGTACGACGCCGGCGTGGGCATCGGGACGAGCCTGGACGTGACCCGTACCGCGGAGGAGCTGACCGAGCTGGCCGTGCCCCGCTTCGCCGACTTCGTCACCGTGGACCTGTTCGACGCGGTGCTGGGCGGCGGGCAGCCGAACGCGGCGGCCGCGCTGAGCCGTACGGCGCTGAGCGGGATCCGCAAGGACGCTCCGCTCTACCCCGTCGGCGAGCGGATCAGGTTCGTCGAGTCCTCTCCGCAGGGCCACAGCCTCGACACGGGGCGGGCCGTCCTGGAGCCCCGGCTGAGTGAGGCCCCCGGCTGGCAGGCACAGGACCTCGAGCGCTCCGCGCAGATCGTGGAGTACGGCATCCACTCCCTGATCACCGTGCCGCTGCGGGCCGGCACCCTGGTGCTGGGCGTGGTGAGCTTCTGGCGCTCCGAGAAGCCGGAGCCCTTCGACGCGGACGAGCTGGTCCTGGCGGAGGAGCTGGTCGCGCGGGCCGCCGTCTCGATCGACAACGCGCGCCGCTACACCCGCGAGCACAGCATGGCCGTGACGCTCCAGCGGAGTCTGCTCCCCCGGAACCTGCCCGAGCAGGGGGCGCTGGAGATCGCCTACCGCTATCTGCCGGCGCAGGCCGGAGTGGGCGGCGACTGGTTCGACGTACTGCCGCTGTCGGGGGCCCGGGTCGCGCTCGTGGTCGGGGACGTCGTCGGCCATGGGCTGTACGCCGCGGCCACGATGGGGCGGCTGCGGACCGCCGTGCACAACTTCTCCGCCCTGGACCTCCCGCCGGACGAACTCATTGCCCTGTTGGACGAGTTGGTCGGCCGTATCGACCAGGACGAGACCGAGGAGGACGGCAGCGCCCCGGTCACCGGCGCGACCTGCCTGTACGCCGTCTACGACCCGGTCTCCCGGCGTTGCACCGTCGCGCGGGCCGGGCATCCCCCGCCGGCGCTGGTCCACCCCGACGGCAGTGTCGAGTTCCCGGAGGTGCCCGCCGGTCCCCCGCTCGGGCTCGGCGGTCTGCCGTTCGAGACGGCGGAGCTGGAGCTGGCGGAGGGCAGCCGGCTCGTGCTCTACACCGACGGGCTGGTCGAGGACCGGGAGCGGGACATAGACGTCGGTCTTGAGATGCTGCGCGACGCACTGGGCCGGGCCGGTCAGTCCCCGGAGGACACCTGCCGGGTCGTGCTGGACTCGCAGCTCACGGCCCGGTCCAGCGACGACATCGCCCTGATCGTCGCGCGCACCCGGGCGCTCGCCGCCGAGCAGGTCGCCGAGTGGCCGGTGCCGGCCGACCCGGCGGCCGTGGGCGAGGTGCGGGCGGCGGTCACCCGGAAGCTCACCGAGTGGGGGCTGGACGAGTTGTCGTTCAGTACCGAGCTCATCCTGAGCGAGCTGGTCACCAACGCGCTCCGGTACGGCGGCGGCCCCATCCATGTAAGGGTGCTGCGCGACCGCAACCTGATCTGCGAGGTGTTCGACAGCAGCAGTACCTCGCCGCATCTGCGGTACGCGACGATGACGGACGAGGGCGGGCGGGGCCTGTTCCTCGTCGCACAGCTCGCGGAACGCTGGGGGACGCGCTATCTGCCTGCCGGGAAGGTGATCTGGGCGGAGCAGCCGCTGCCATAAGCGGCACTTGGAGGTGCTCATAAAGTTGGCTTATGAGCTCATAGACCGGACCCCCGTACCGACTTAGGCTTGCCTTAGTTTAGGCTTCCCGACGAGATCGCTTGTCGCCGCTCGAAGGGAACCTGACCATGCCCCGCCCCCTGCGGGTAGCCATCGTCGGATCCGGCCCCGCCGGGATCTACGCCGCCGACGCCCTGCTCAAGTCCGAGGTGGCCGCCGACCCCGGTGTGTCCATCGACATCTTCGAGCGCATGCCGGCGCCGTTCGGACTGATCCGCTACGGCGTGGCGCCCGACCACCCGCGGATCAAAGGCATCATCACGGCCCTGCACCAGGTCCTCGACAAGCCGCAGATCCGGCTCTTCGGCAACGTGGACTACCCCTCCGACATCAGCCTGGACGACCTGCGCGCGTTCTACGACGGTGTGATCTTCGCCACCGGCGCGACGGCCGACCGGGCGCTGTCCCTTCCCGGCATCGAGCTCGACGGCTCGTACGGCGCCGCGGACTTCGTGTCCTGGTACGACGGCCACCCCGACGTGCCGCGCACCTGGCCGCTGGAGGCGGAGAAGGTCGCCGTGCTCGGCGTCGGCAACGTCGCCCTCGACATCGCGCGCGTCCTGGCCAAGACGGCGGACGAGCTGCTGCCGACGGAGATCCCCGCGAACGTCTACGAGGGTCTGAAGTCCAACCGGGCCAAGGAGATCCACGTGTTCGGCCGCCGGGGCCCGGCGCAGGCGAAGTTCAGCCCGATGGAGCTGCGGGAGCTGGACCACTCCCCCAACATCGAGGTCATCGTCGACCCCGAGGACATCGACTACGACGAGGGCTCGATCGCCACCCGGCGCGGCAACAAGCAGGCCGACATGGTCGCCAAGACCCTGGAGAACTGGGCGATCCGCGACGCCGGCGACCGGCCGCACAAACTCTTCCTGCACTTCTTCGAGTCGCCGGTCGAGGTCCTCGGCGAGGACGGCAAGGTCGTCGGTCTGCGCACCGAGCGCACGGAGCTCGACGGCACGGGCAACGTCAAGGGCACCGGCACCTTCAACACCTGGGACATCGGCGCGGTCTACCGTGCGGTGGGCTACCTGTCCGACAAACTCCCCAAGCTGCCCTGGGACATCGACTCCGGCACCGTCCCCGACGAGGGCGGACGGGTCATGCAGGAGTCCGGCGAGCACCTGCAGTCCGCATACGTCACCGGCTGGATCCGGCGCGGCCCCGTGGGCCTCATCGGGCACACCAAGGGCGACGCCAACGAGACGGTGTCCAACCTGCTGGACGACTACGCGAACGGCCGGCTGCAGACGCCCGCCACCCCCGCTCCCGAGGCCGTGGACGCGTTCCTCGCCGAGCGGAACGTCCGCTTCACCACCTGGGAGGGCTGGTACAAGCTGGACGCCGCGGAGAAGGCGCTGGGTGAGCCGGAAGGCCGCGAGCGCGTGAAGCTCGTCGAGCGCGAGGACATGCTGCGGGCGAGCGGCGCCTGACGCCCGTCCTGTACGCCTGTGGGGCGGGTCCGGTGGCAATGTCACCGGACCCGCCCTTATGCGTGCTTGAAGCGTGTACGATCCGGATGCTTCACCGAATCATCACATGGCCTTCACGTGAGGGCCTTGCAAGGGGGGACGAACGTCCATGCACATACGCCTTGTCGCCACCACGGCGGCCGTTGCCGGAGCCCTGACCGCCCTGACGGCGGTTCCGGCCCAGGCCGCCGAGTACAGCTCCGCACTGAAGATCCGCGGCATCCAGTACGACGCTCCGGGACGCGACTCGAACAGCTGCTCTTCGGGGAACACCGACGAGGAGTACCTGACGATCGAGAACTACTCGCGGTCGACGACCGTGAACCTCAAGGGGTACGTCGTCAAGGACGCCGCGGGGAACAAGTTCACCTTCACCGCCAGCCACACGCTGCAGCCCGGTGACTATGTGAAGCTGCGCGGCGGCAACGGGTCCGACTCCGACACGAAGAACGTCGTCTACCGCGACAACTGCAACTTCATGTGGAACAACGACAAGG
>NZ_JBHUQX010000194.1:0-16927 GCF_042674225.1 Streptomyces sp. NPDC056948 | reverse complement strand
CTATGCGGCCGCCCCGCGCCGACGGATCGGACGCGGGGCGGAAGCCGGACCCGGCCGGGGACCTATGCCCCCGGCCGGACCGGGCGGGATCAGGCGTAGGGATCGAACGCGATGCCGGAGGGCTTGGCCGAGGCGAGGTGGTTGGCGAAGTTGGCGTCCTTCAGGCCGAAGTTGGCGCTGCCGAAGTTGTAGGACGTGAGCTTGTCGCGCACCCCGGCCGGGTAGCCGTTCCAGCCGACCAGCGGCGGGTACTGCCAGGTGCCCTTGTGGTTCTCCGGCGGCTCGTCATTGGAGTTGGCCAGGCGGAAGCAGTGCGTGCTGACGCCGTCCTTGTGGTAGACGATCTTCGCGTGCGTGCCGTCGAAGCGGACCGCGGACGCCGCGTGCACGTCGAACGAGCCGTGGGCGGACGTCGACACGTACTTGACCTGGTTGTCCTGCACGAACACCGCGACATGCTCGAAGTCGTGCCGGTGGCCGCCGACGCTGCTCCCGGCGACAGCCTGGTCCTTCTCGAAGTACAGGGCGTACAGGATGGCGCACCAGCCGTTGTTGCACTTGTAGCGCGAGTAGCCGTTGGTGTTGTCGAGATCCGAGGCGTCGCGGCAGTCGCCGTTGAGGGCGCCGGTCGGATTGAGCCCGCCGTTGACCGTGCCGTCCGCGCCGATGGCGGGCGTGGAGTAGCAGCCGTCGGTGTCGTAGTCATAGGCGGGCTGGTAGGTCTGCTCCAGCGACTCCGCGTTGGCGGGCAGCGCCCGCGGCGGCGCGGCGAAGGCCGTGGCGGGGAAGGCGAGGACGAGAGCGGCGGCACCGGCCAGTCCGGTGAACCATCTCCCGCGGGGTGCGAACGGGCGTGACGACACTGCGTCCTCCTCTTGGGCGCAGCCCAACGGCTGTGGGGGAAAGGGAGGTTCAGCTTCCAGGCTGAACGCGTCCATGCCAAGAGGGGTGGGGGATCTCAGGAGTGAATCACTGCCCAACAACCGGCGTCCCGGTGCCGCTTCAGACCAAGTCGTCCGGGATGTCGGCCGCCGCCTCCCCGGGCGCGAGATCCGGCCGGAGTCGCAGCCAGGACGGCTGCCGCAACAGGCCCTCCCGGGTGCGGGTGCTGTAGCGGACCTCGCCGACCAGCCGGGGGACGACCCAGTGCGCGCCCGGAGCGCGCGGGGCCGGGTCGAAGGGGCAGACGTCGCTCGCGGCGGCCCGCAGCAGCCCGGCGAGTTCCGTCCGTTCGGCCTCGCTCCAGCCGGTGCCCACGCTCCCGACGTAACGCAGCCGCCCCGCGGCACGCTGCCCGACCAGCACCGCCCCCGGCAGTCCGGTGAGCCGTCCCTTACCGGGCTGCCAGCCGCCGACCAGGACGTCCTCGGTGCGCATGTTGCGGATCTTGATCCAGGCCCGGGAGCGCGTCCCCGGTTCGTACACCGAGTCCAGCCGTTTGCAGACCAGGCCCTCCAGGCCGTGCGCGCGGGTGGCGGCCAGGGCCTCGGCGCCGTGGCCGACCAGCGAGGCCGGGGTCGACCAGGAGGGCCCGGCGAGCCCGAGGTCCTCCAGCGCCGAGCGGCGTCGCGCGTAGGGGAGCCGGACCAGCGAGTGGGTCTCCAGGTGCATCAGATCGAAGAGCACGAGGTGGACCGGGACCTCCGCGGCCCGCCGTGCAGCCCTGGCGGGCGCGTGGGCCAGGCCCATACGGGACTGGAGCAACTGGAAGTTCGCACGGCCCTGTTCGTCCAGGGCCAGGATCTCCCCGTCCAGTACGGCGGGCGTGGGCCCGAGGGCGGTGCCCAGCGGCCGCAGTTCGGGGTAGGCGGCCGTGATGTCCTCCCCGGACCGGGCCCGCAGCAGCACGCTGCCGTCCCCGGGGAGATAGGCCACCGCGCGCTGGCCGTCCTGCTTGGTCTCATAGGCCCAGCGCGCGTCCTGCGCGGCGGGCGGCAGGGTGCCGGGCGTGGCGAGCATGGGCGGGATCAGCGGCAGGTCCACGGGTTGAGGTGTGGACGTACCGGGGTGCGGTCACGCGCGTTTTCCGCGTCTTTCGCCTGAACGGCGTCGATGCCCGGAGTCAGCGAGCGGCTGGTATTGCTTGAGTCAGGCAAGTAGGACGGTAGGGTGGGCGTATGGCTACCTCGTCGCCGTACGGCACTCTCCGTGAGACGTCGACGCTCGCGCGCGGGGACGGGCAGCATGTGCTGGTCGTCGCGCGGGAGCCGGAGCTCGCGGAACTGCTGTCCGCCACCCTGGAGTTGGCGGGATACCGGATCAGTCTGGCCGACTCCGGGATGGAGGCGCTGGCGCAGGTCGAACGGCGGCGGTTCGATCTCGTCGTCCTCGACGGGGAGCTGCCCGACATGGCGGAGCTGGGCCGACGGCGCCCCGCCGTGCTCGCCCACCGTCCGCCGGCCCTCCTGCTGACGGTGTGCGACTCCCTGCCCGGTCTGCTGCCCGAACTCGGCCCGGGGGAGACGGACTACGTCACCAAGCCCTTCCGCGTGGCCGAAGTCCTGGCCCGTATCCACGTCTTACTGCGCGCCTCGGTCCCCGACCCGGGCCGCGCCGAGGAACTGGGCTACGGCGATCTGATCCTGGACGACGCCCGGTGCCGGGCGCGCCGCGGGGTGCGAGCGCTCGACCTGACTCCCGCGGAGTACCGCCTCCTGCGCCACCTCCTGGTGAACGCGCACCGGGTGCTCTCCAAGGAGCAGATCGGCAGGATCGTCTGGGGCGACCCGCGCGGCGGCAACGCGATCGAGCAGCTCGTCTCCCGGCTGCGCCGCAAGGTCGACCAGGACGCACCGGCACTGATCCACACCCGCCGCGGCTTCGGCTACTGGCTCGGGCGCGCCGACCTCGAACCCTGACGTCCTGTGAGCCGGGTCACGTCAGCCTTCTGTCAGGGGACTGACGGGAGGGCGTCAGCCCCCTCTGTTTGCATGGGCGCACGAGGCCTCGACAACGCACTCCGCGCCCCCCACGACCGAGGAGAAGCATGGCCGATACTCTCGCCGGCACGGCAGCGGTCCCCGAGTACCCCATGGCCCGGGCCGCCGGCTGCCCCTTCGACCCGCCCCCGGACCTCACCGCCCGGCAGGGCGAGGGCCGGCTCGTCAAGATCCGCCTCTGGGACGGCAGTACGCCCTGGCTCGTGACCCGGTACGAGGACCAGCGCGCCCTGCTCCTCGATCCCCGGGTCAGCGCCGACATCACCCGGCCCGGATACCCGCTCCAGGCCGCAGCCGGCGGTGGTGGGAACAACGCCAGCTTCATCCTCATGGACGACCCGGAACACGCCCGGCTGCGCCGCATGGTGACCGCACCGTTCGCGATCAAGCGCGTGGAGGCGATGCGGCCCGGCGTGCAGAAGATCGTGGACGACCTGATCGACGACATGCTCGCCGGAGCCGGGCCGGTCGATCTGGTGGAGGCGTTCGCGCTGCCGGTGCCCTCGCTGGTGATCTGCCAGATGCTCGGGGTGCCGTACGAGGACCACGACTTCTTCCAGGAGAACAGCAAGATCCTCATCAAGCGGGACGCGGCCATGGAGGACCGGATGGCCGCCCACGGGCGGCTCATCGCCTACCTCGACGAGCTGATGGGCGAGAAGATGGCCCGTCCCGCGGACGACCTGCTCTCCGGGCTCGTCGAGCGGGTCAGGTTCGGGGAACTGTCCCGGCTCGAATCGGCCCGCATGGGCGTGCTCCTGCTCATCGCCGGGCACGAGACCACCGCCAACATGATCGCGCTCGGCACTCTGGCTCTGCTCGAACACCCGGAGCAGCTCGCACTGCTGCGCGACACCGACGACCCCAAGAGGGTCGCCGCCGCGGTCGAGGAGCTGCTGCGCTATCTGACCATCGTGCACAACGGCCGCCGCCGCGCCGCCCTGGAGGACATCGAGATCGGCGGGCAGACCATCCGGGCCGGCGAGGGCATGGTCATGCCCAACGACCTCGCCAACCGCGACCCCGCCGCCTTCGCCGACCCGGACCGGCTGGACCTGAGCCGCGACGCCCGCCGGCACATCGCGTTCGGCTTCGGCGTGCACCAGTGCCTGGGGCAGCCGCTGGCCCGTATGGAACTCCAGGTCGTCTACAGCACCCTCTACCGCCGCATCCCCACCCTGAAGCTCGCCGCCCCGGTGGAGAGCCTGCCGTTCAAGCACGACGGATCGGTCTACGGCGTCTACGAACTGCCCGTCACCTGGTGACGCGCCAACCGGAGGAGAGAACAGCCATGCGTGTGGAACTGGACGAGCCGAAATGTGTCGCCTCGGGGCAGTGTGTGATGGCCGCCCCCGAGGTCTTCGACCAGCGTGAGGAGGACGGCGTCGCGTTCGTGCTGGACGAGCGGCCCCGGGCGGACTCCCTGGAGGAGGTGCGCGAGGCCGTGGCGATCTGCCCGGCCGCCGCGATCCGGCTGGTGGAGTGAGCCACTCGATTTACTTGAGTTACGCAACGAGATGGTAAAGTGGCTTCCATGTCCACTCCACCGCTCCCCGACGTCCCCTCCCCGGAAGTGATCGAGATCGAGCGTGCGCTCACCCGGATCACGTACCTGAGCACGCGCGCCCGCCAGCATGAGCGACTGATGGCCCTGGCGGGCGTGCCGCTCGACCGGGCCGCCGTCGCGCTGCTGCGGCAGGTCGCCGACTCCGAGCCGCTGCGGCCGGGGGAACTCGCCGCGCGGCTGGGTGTGGAGGCCTCGCACGTCACGCGCACGGTGCAGCAGTTGCAGAAGTCCGGCTACGTCACCCGCGTGCCCGACCCCGACGACCGCCGCGCCCAGCGCATCGAGCTCACTGACGCCGGCCGGCAGGCCATCACCAAGATCCGTGAGGTCGGGGTCCGCGGCATGCAGCTTGCCCTGTCCTCCTGGTCGCCCGAGGAACTGCGGCAGCTCGCCGGCCTCTTCCACCGCATGGTCGACGACTTCTTGGCCTACGCCGTCGACGAGGAGCCCGAGTCACAGACCGCCCCGGCGGGCGGCGCCTGATCCCTGCGCCCGTGCGCACCGCCCGTCTCGACGGTGTTCGCACGGGCCGGACCCGGTTCACCGTGCGGCCGGGTCGCGCGGATCCGCCCGCTCGGCGACCGCGGGGCCCGGCGGCACGGGCTCGCGCAGCCGGCACAGCAGCAGCCGGCCCAGCGCGGGCAGCGCGATCAGCGGCAGCAGCGCTGTCCGCAGGGACGTCGCGTCGGCCAGCGCCCCGATCGCGGGAGCGGCGAGGCCTCCGACGCTCACGGTCAGGCCCAGCGTGACACCGCTCGCCGTGCCCACCCGCCGGGGCAGAAAGTCCTGGCCCAGGGTGATGTGCAGCGAGAACGGCACATACAGGCCCGCCGACGTCAGCGCGACGAACAGATACGCCGGCGGCCCGGGCACCAGGACCAGACCGGCCACGGCCAGGACCGTCAGGGCGTACGACCGGCGCACCACCGCCATCCGCCCGTACCGCTCGGCCAGCCTGCCCCCGGCCAGCGTGCCCACCGCACCCCCGGCGTAGAGAACGAACAGCGCCGCCGTGCCGGCCGCCTCCCCGCCGCCGGTGCGCTCCCGCACGTACAGCGAGACGAACGCGCTCAGGCCGACGAACACGACCGAGCGGCACACCACCGCACCGGACATCCGCAGGAAGGACGCCCAGTCGTCCTCACCCGGGGCGACGGACGCGCCGCCGCCCTCGGTGCCGGACCCGGCCGAACGCACCGCCGCCGCGCACAGGGCCGCCCCCGCCAGGGCCGGGACGACCAGGAGAGGAGAGGCGCGCAGCCCGCCCGTGGCCACCACGGCGAAGACCAGCAGGGGCGCCAGGGCGAAACCGGCGTTGCCGCCGAAGGAGAACCAGCTCATCCCCATGTGCCGGCCGCGCGCCACGGCCCGCGCCACCCGGGCGGCCTCCGGATGGTAGGCGGCCACGCCCACCCCCGACACGGCGACCACCGCCAGAGTCAGCGCGTAGGAGCCGGTCACCCCGCTCAGGGCCACGCCGGACCCGGCCGTCAGCGCGCTGAGCGGCAGCAGCCACGGCATCGCCCGGCGGTCGGTGAGCACCCCGAACAGCGGCTGCACCAGCGACGACAGCAGGGAGGCCGCCAGGACGACTCCCGAAGCGGCGGCATAGGAGTAGGCGCGCTCGGCGACGAAGTACGGCACAAGAGCGGCCACGGCTCCCTGGTACACGTCCACGCAGGCGTGCCCCAGGGACATCAACAGGACGGGTCGGTCGCGTCTCGAAGCGGTCACCCGGCGATCGTCGTCGGCGGCGCGCATGGCCCGCGTCCGATAATCTGCCGGACTGTGCCGAACATCCGCCACACCCCCGAGGCGCCGACCCGCGCCCAGCGGCTGACCGCCGGCGACCGCATCGACGCGCACCGGCACGACGACCACCAGATCGTCTACGCGGGCGCCGGCGTCGTCGCCGTCACCACCGACGCCGGCACCTGGTTCGCGCCCGGCACGCGCGCCATCTGGGTCCCCGCAGGCACCGCGCACGCCCACCGCGCCCACGGCCGCCTCGACCTGCACCTGGTCGGCCTGCCCGTCGACGACAACCCCCTCGGCCTGGACCACCCTGCCGTCCTCGCCGTCAGCCCGCTGCTGCGCGAGCTGATCCTCGCCTACACCCGCGACCCCGGCGACGACAGCCCCGAGCGCCACCGGCTGCGCGCCGTCCTGCGCGACCAGCTCCGCGTCTCGCCGCAGCAGCCGCTGCGCCTGCCCGCGCCCGCCGATCCGCGGCTGGCCGCCGTCTGCGCGCTCGTGCACGCCGACCCCGCCGACGCGCGCACCCTCGCCGCCCTCGGCGCCGCGACCGGGGTGGGGGAGCGCACCCTCAGCCGGCTCTTCCGCGGCGAGTTCGGCATGACGTTCCCGCAGTGGCGCACGCAGTCGCGGCTCTACCACGCCCTGCGGATGCTGGCCGACGGCCTGCCCGTCACGACCGTCGCCCACCGCTGCGGCTGGTCCTCCGCCAGCGCGTTCATCGACGTCTTCCGCCGCTCGTTCGGCTACACCCCGGGCACGCACAACCGCCGCGCCTGACCTGGTGAACCCCCCGGTCCGCCCGCCCCTTTACCGCCCGGTAATATCGCGCGGCAGGCCACCAGAGGAGGAACCGTGTCCCGGTCCGAACGCTCGCCCCTGCTGCTCGCCGGCCTGCTGGCCGCCGCGGGGGTCGCCCACTTCGCCGCCCCACGCTCGTTCGACGCGACCATTCCGCGCGGTCTGCCGGGCACGCCCAGGGCCTGGACCTACGCCAGCGGTGCCGCAGAGCTGGCGCTGGCCGCGGGTCTGGCGGCGCCGCGTACCCGCAAGGCGGCCGCGCTGGCCACGGCGGCCTTCTTCGTCGGGGTGTTCCCCGCCAATGTGAAGATGGCCGCCGACTGGCGCCACCGCCCCACGCGGCAGAAGGCCGCCGCCTTCGGACGCCTGCCCCTGCAGGTGCCCCTCGTGCTCTGGGCCCGCGGTGTCGCACGGAACGCGGAGGGCCGGTCGTGAGCGCGCGCGTGGAGACCGGGGACAAGGTCGAGGACTTCGAGCTGCCCGACGAGACCGGCACCGTCCGCACCCTGTCCGGGCTGCTCGCCGAGGGGCCCGTCGTGCTCTTCTTCTACCCGGCGGCCCTGACCCCCGGCTGCACCGCCCAGGCCTGCCACTTCCGCGACCTCGCCGCCGAGTTCGCCGCCGTCGGCGCACGCCCGGTCGGTATCAGCGGGGACGCCGTCGAGCGCCAGCAGGAGTTCGCCGGGCAGCACGCCCTCGGCATGCCCCTGCTCTCCGACGCCGACGGCACGGTCCGCGAGCGGTTCGGGGTGAAGCGCGGCTTCTCCCTGGCACCCACCAAGCGGACCACGTTCGTCATCGCGCAGGACCACACCGTCCTCGACGTCGTCCGCAGCGAGCTGCGCATGAACGCCCACGCCGACCGGGCGCTCGCCGCCCTGCGCGCTCACCGGAGCTGACACCGGCACGAATGCTGCGTCGCGGTTGATAGCGGGCGGCAAAGGGATGATCCTGGACGAATGGAGGACGCCTCCGCTGCTGCGATCATCGACGCCCGCGGCATTGTGACGGGGTGGAGCGAGGGTGCCCGTAGGCTGACCGGCTACCCGGCCGAGGAGGCCGTCGGCCGGGCCGTACGGGAACTGCTCGCTGAGGACGTGCCGCCCGAGGCGGTGTCCGCGCGGTCGGGCACCGTCATGGTGCGGCACCGCGACGGCTATCTGGTCGGGCTCCGCGTCAGGGCCTGCGTCGTGGCCCGCCAGGACGGGGAAGCGGACGGCTACGTGATCACCGCCGAACCGCCCGGCAGCGCCGAGACGTCCCTGGCCGGACAGGCCTTCCAGCAGGCCTCCATGTCGATGTCCGTGTTCGACACCAGCCAGCGCTATCTGCGGCTCAACGACGCGGCCTGCCATGTGATGGGCGTGCCCGAGGAGACCCTGCGCGGGCGGCACTTCCCGGACACCGTCGAGGAAGCGGAGCACAGCCGCGGCTTCAACTGGCATCTCCGTCACGTCATCGAGACGGGCCGCCCGCTCCGCTACGAGAGCTACACCGGCGCCCCGGCCCTGAACCGGGAGCACGCCTGGGTCACCGAGATGTGGCCGGTCCGCGACCCCTCCGGCGAACTCCTCGGCACCGCCCTCGCCGCCTTCGACAGCACCGAGCAGTACTGGGCCCGGCAGCGGCTGACCCTGCTCAACGAGGCGGCGGCCACCATCGGCACCACCCTGGACGTGGTGCGCACGGCCGAGGAACTGATCGAGGTCGTGGTGCCCCGGTTCGCCGACTTCGCCAGCGTGGACCTGTTCGACTGGGTCCTCGGCGCGGAGGAGTCCCCGACCGTGCCCACCGAGGAGATCGCGCTGCGCCGGGTCGCTCACGGCTCCCACACCGAAGGCACCCCGGAAGCCGCCGTCCGCCTGGGAGAGGTGGACGTCTACCCCGGCTTCTCGCCCATCGCCCGGGCGATGCGGGAGGGCCGCGCGATCCTCAGCCAGGCGGGGGAGCCGTCCTTCATGCGATGGGTCGCCGAGCGCAACACGCGCGCCCCGCAAGGACGCCCTTACCGCAAGGGCGTCCATTCGATGATGGCGGTGCCACTGCGGGCCCGCGGCACCACCCTCGGCGTCGCCGTGGCGGTGCGTATCAAGCAGCCGGACGACTACGCAGCCGACGACGCCGTCTTCGCCGAGGAACTCGCCAGCCGGGCCGCGGTCTGCGTCGACAACGCCCGCCGCTTCGCCCGGGAGCGCACCACGGCGCTGGCCCTCCAGCACAGTCTGCTGCCGAGGGGGCTGCCCGGTCAGGCGGCGGTCCAGGTGGCCCACCGCTATCTGCCCTCCGGCTCGGCGGCCGGCATCGGCGGCGACTGGTTCGACGTCATCCCGCTGTCCGGCAGCCGGGTCGCCCTGGTCGTGGGGGACGTCGTGGGTCACGGCATCCCCTCCTCGGCGACCATGGGCCGGCTGGTCACGGCCGTACGCACCCTCGCCGACGTGGACCTGCCGCCCGACGAACTCCTCACCCACCTGGACGACCTGGTCACCCATCTCGCGTCGGACGACGAGGGCGACGAGGTCGCCGAACTCGGCGCGACCTGCCTCTACGCCGTCTACGACCCCGTCACGCGCCGGCTGAACCTGGCCGCCGCCGGGCACCCCGCCCCCGCCCTGGTGCTGCCCGACGGATCGGCCCGGCTGATCCCCATGAGCGCGGGGCCCCCGCTGGGCGTCGGAGGGCTGCCGTTCGAGGCGACGGAGCTCCAACTGCCCGAGGGCTCCGTCGTCGCCCTCTACACCGACGGACTCATCGAGGACCGCGACCGCGACATCGACCACGCCACCGACGAGCTGTGCCGCGCCCTGACCGTGCCCGCCGACTCGCTCGACGCCCTCTGCGACACCGTGCTGAAGGCCGTACTGCCGGAGGAGCCCAGCGACGACGTGGCGCTGCTGCTGGCCCGCACCCGGGCGCTGGGCGCGGACCGGGTCGCCACCTGGGACGTCACCCCGGATCCCGCGGAGGTGGCCGTCACCCGGCAGGCCGCCACCGACCAGCTCACCGCCTGGGGGCTGGACGAGACGGCCTTCGTCACCGAACTGGTCGTCAGCGAACTGGTCACCAACGCCATCCGGTACGGCGCTCCGCCCATCCAGCTCCGCCTGATCCGCGACCAGACCCTCATCTGCGAGGTGTCCGACGGCAGTTCGACCTCCCCGCACCTGCGGCGGGCCCACCAGGACGACGAGGGCGGGCGCGGACTGCTGCTGGTCGCCCAGCTCACCCAGCGCTGGGGCAGCCGGCAGACCACCAGGGGCAAGACCATCTGGTGCGAGCAGCCGCTCACTCCGCTGTTCTGAGCACGGCGTTCACGCGGCCGCGCGCCACGACGGGCGTTCCCGCACCACGTCCCGCGGCTTTGTCGTCCCGCAGCCCCAGGTACCGCGGTGGCGCAGCATGCCGTCCCGGCTCCACTCGGTGAACGCGATCTGTGCCACCAGCTCCGGCCGCACCCACCGCGCGCCCGCCTCCCGCACCGGCCCGTCGAACGGCGCGGCTGACTCCCGCAGCCCGTCGAGCCGCTCGCGCAGGTCGAGCAGCGTCCGCCGGCCGAAGCCCGTGCCGACCTTCCCGCGTACCGCAGCCCCCCGCCCTGGTCGTAGCCGATCAGCAGTGCGCCGAGGCCCCCCCGGCTCCCGGCCGGTTCGGTGAAAGCGCCGACGACAGTTCGTGACACCTCACCGAAGGCATCCACGCGCACGCGTGTCCAACATCATCTGGTCACGGCTCACCGGCAGCGAGTGGCGACTCGCGCCCAGTACCTTGATCCACTTACCGTCCATCAGCTCCCTCGACACGGGAGGCAAACAGACGGAGGCAGTGCAGCACCGCATCAAGCACAGAACCACTCCTTACCGCCGGGGCTGAACGTCAGACGGGCGTGGGGCAGGCCAGGAGGTGAGGGGGAGCGGGCCGCGGTCGATGACGGTGCGGATGCAGAAGGTGCTGCGGGCGTCGCGGATAGGGCCGATGGCCAGGATCTGGTCGGTGAGCACTCTCTCGAAGGTGCGCAGGTCCGGCACGGCGAGTTCGACGAAGAAGTCGGCGTCGCCGGAGACCACGTGGCAGGCGACCACGTGCTCGATCGCCTTGAGTGCCTCTTCGACCACTTGGGAGGTGGTGCGGGAGTGCTCGACCTTGAGGGAGAGGAACACCGTCAGCCCGAGGCCGAGGCGCTCGCGGTCCAGATCGGCCCGGTATCCGGCCAGGACCCCGTCCTCCTCCAGCGCCTTGGTGCGGCGCAGGCAGGACGAGGGGGACAGGCGTACGGCCTCGGCGAGGTCGACGTTGGGGGTGCGGCCGTGGCGCTGGAGGTGGTCCAGGATCGCCCGGTCGATGCGGTCGTACAGGGGGCGTGGCATGAAATGCAGCGTAGTGGCTGAATCAGCGCACAATCCTGCGTCGCAGGGCCGTCCGGGCGCTGTTTGCGCCATCGCATGCCGCGCTCGGCGGCGCATCCTGGTCACGTGCTCCGGCCGGTACGCCGGATCGCCGCCCTCGTACCCCTCTCACGCACACCGGACTGCCTCATGCACCATTTCCCCCTGGAACCCGACCGCGCCGCGATGACCGAGATGGGCCGTCTTGTCCTGGACCGTGTCGTCGACCGCACCGAAAAGCTCGCTGACCGCCCCGCGAGCAGCCCCCTGTCGCCGCAGGCCGAGGCCGAGCTCGTGGAGTCATTCCTGGCACCCCCGCCCTACCGGGGTGGTGACCTGAAGGCTTTGCTCGCGCGCCTGGACGAGGCCGCCGACTGCGCTCTGGAGACCGCCGGGCCGGGTCACCTGGCCTACATCCCGGGCAGCGGTCTGTACTCGGCCGCGCTCGCCGAGTTCTACAACCGTGCCGTCAACCGCTACGGCGGCCTGGCCTCGGTGGCTCCGGCCCTCGCCGCGCTGGAGGAGAGTGTGATCCGCTGGATGGCCCGCGAAGTGTGCGGCCTCCCGGAGGGCAGCGGCGGCCTGCTGACGAGCGGTGGCTCGATGGCCACGTTCTCCGCGACGGTCGCCGCCCGGCACGACAGGCTCGGCGAGGATCTCGCCGGCGGCACCGTCTACACGACCGCCTTCGCCCACCACTCCGTCGCCAAGGCCGCCCGCCTCGCCGGCATCCGCGCGGCTCACATACGTACCGTGCCGCACACCCCGGACCTGCGGATGGACCCGGATGCCGCCGCCGCGATGATCCGCGCCGACCGGGACGCCGGGCTGCGGCCGTTCCTGCTGGTGGCCACCGCCGGCACCACCGACACCGGCACCGTCGACCCGCTGCCTCAACTGGCCGACCTGGCCCGCCGCGAGGACGTGTGGTTCCACATCGACGCGGCCTACGGCGGCTTCTTCCGTCTCACCGCACGCGGCGCAGCGCGCCTCGCCGGTTTCGAGGAGGCCGACTCGATCACTCTGGACCCGCACAAGACCCTGTTCATGCCGTTCGGCACCGGCGCCCTGGTCGTCCGCGACCTCGCCGCCCTGCACGCCGCGCACGACGGCACCGGCAGCTACCTCCAGGACATGGGGGTGGCGGGAAGCGTCCCGGACTCCGGTCATCTCGGGCCCGAGCTGACCCACGAGATCCGTGGGCTGAGGGCCTGGCTTCCCCTGCACCTGCACGGGGTGGACGCCTTCCGTAAGGCTCTGGACGAGAAGCTCGACCTGGCCGAACACGTCCACGACACGCTGTCCGGCGTCGCGGAGCTGGAGGTCCCGCAGCGCCCGGACCTGTCCACCGTGATCTTCCGCGTCCGTCCCGCTGACGCCGGCCCGGCCGCCGCCGAGCGGGCGGACGAAGCCGGCCGCCGTCTGCTGGAGCGGATCAACGGCCACCGGCGCATCGTGCTCTCCAGCACGGTGGTCGACGGCCGCTACACCCTGCGCGTGTGCGTGGTCTCCCACCGCACCCACCAGGACCGCATCGCCGAGGCGCTGCAGATCATCACTTCCGAGGTCAAGCGCCACACCACCGCGTAGCCGGCGACGGCCCTGGACCCGGGTGGTGTCCACCTGAGGGACACCTCCGTCGAATCACGATTGCAAGGAGGACTTCATGACACTCCATCCCGAATCCCTTCCCGCCAGAGGAACAGCCATCGTGACCGGTGCCTCCTCGGGCATCGGTGCGGCCTACGCACGTCGGCTCGCTGCGGAGGGACACGATCTGGTGCTGGTGGCGCGTCGCGCAGAGCGTCTGCGCGCACTTGCCGCGGAGCTGACCGGGCAGCACGACGTACGGGTGGAAACCGTCCTCGCGGACCTGGGCGACGCCGGTGACCTGGACCGGGTTGCCCGGCGAACCGCCGAGGAGGACGTCGAGCTGCTGGTGAACAACGCGGGCATCAACGGCTACGGCCCCTTCGCCGAGACCGATACAGCACTGCTGGAGAAGGTGATGGCCGTGAACGTGGTGGCGCTCACCCGGCTCGCTCGCGCAGCCGTGCCGGGCATGCTGGCACGCCGTCGCGGCGCCGTGGTGAACGTGGCTTCCACCCTCGCCTTCGCCGGTTCGCTTCCGCCGGACCCTTTGCCGGTGCGGGCGGTCTATGGAGGGACCAAGGGGTACGTAGTCACCTTCAGCCGAACCCTCGCCGCAGAGTTGGACGGTGCGCCGGTTCGTGTCCAGGTGCTGTGCCCCGGGTTGACGGCAACCGAGTTCCATCTCACCCAGGGCCAGGATCCGGTAGCCGGTGATGTAGCGCGAGTACACGATGACGGAGGCATGCCCGTAGAGGACGTGGTGACCGCTTCGCTGAGGGCCTTGGAAACCGGCGAGGTCGTGTGCGTGCCCGGACTGGTCGACGGCGAGGCGGTGGATCGCATCGCCGCGGCGGAATTCGGGCTCCGCTCCTCGTCCACCAGCACACTCGCCCCCCGATACCAGAACCCCGCCCAGCAGCGAGTCCTCGGCCGCCCTTGACAGTCGGCCGGAAGAGGCGGAGCCACGGCCCCCAAGTCCGTCTTGCGGAGAGGCCGGGGCGCTGGGCAGGTACGGAGGGCCTCGTTCCGCGAGAGACACGGTTCGAGGCCCTCTGCTCACTCCGCCGGGCGCGTGGCGGCCGGCAGTCGTCAGATCCTGCCCTTGGAACTGCTGCCAGGTTGGAACGTTCCTGTCACGCGGTGAGGTGCGTGGGCGGCCGACGGACCTCAGCCGGCAGCCCATGAGCTGGAGCGATACCCCGACCCGATGCGTCGAACGCTCCTGAAATGGGGGTTCACGGAGCTGCGGACAGAGGCCTTTTCAATGAGGCCCGACCCCAGAAGGTGGGAAACCCGTTGGAGCCAGCTCTCGATCCTCGCGGGGGCCAACTGCAAATCGGTGCAGCCCGCTGACATCGTCGATGCCCGAGTGCACGGGGCCAACTTTCGATCGTAGTCACAATCTCATCGAGTCGGGCGTCCAGCCCAGCGAGCTCGGGGGTGCTCCAGGAGGTCGGCCAGGACGGCCCGCCGCATCTCACTGATGTACGCCGCCGTCGCCTCCTGGGACGTCACGGCGAAGGTGTCCGCGACGCGGGGTCGTCGCCTCATCGAGGCCCTGGGACAGGGCCATGGCCGCCGGCACGAGGATCGCCGCCAGCAGACCGGCCGTCGCCGTGCCGCCCGACCCAGGCGACCACGTCGTCACCGTGATGCCGCTCCGTCGCGAACGCGAGGACCAGCAGATCCATGGCGCCCAGGGCCAGTTCGCAGGCCACACGGCAGCGGTCCCGGCCGTCCCAGCGCGGCGCCGCTGCAACCGGCGCGAGGCAGTTCGACCGGGAAGCCAGATGTTCTACCAGTTGGTCAGATCCACGAGGAGATCGCAATGTGGGTCATCCGGAGACGGCTTCTGGTGCTGTGCTTCTTCGATGAGGCTCGGAAGGGAAGCGATCAGGGCGGTGGTCGTGTCGGTCAGGCGAACGTCGACGCCGATGGCGCCTCGGTGGTCGGGACGCTGCACGTACAGGTGCAACAGGCTGTGGCCCAGCATCAGAAACCCGATGAGAAGAGGCTCCTCCTCGTCGCCGGGGTCGGACAAGGCGCGTACGACGGTGAGGGCTTGGCCGTACAGAGGTTCGGTTTGACCCCGACCGGAATGATCTTCCTCGTGGCATGAGCCCGACATGGTCTTGGGCGTGCGCGCACCGCAGTTCTGGATCGCACCGCCATTTCCGGCCACGCCTATGCACCCAAGGCGGAACGCGTGCACGTAGGCGCCCGAGAAGCGCAGGCCCCAACGCTCCTGGGTCTGCCCGCGAATCCCCTTTTCTTCGTGGCGGAGGAACGCCTGCGGGGTACGGTGGGCAACGGCGTGCCAGGGGGGAAGCGAAGTCCGGTGTACGTGGCGAGTTACGTGCTGACACGCTCCGACGACCAAGAGGTCGAGCGGCGGGCTCAGGACCCCGCCCGGTGGTACGCCGCGGGGTGCGGTGGACCCCACACCATGGCGAGGATGACCACGCGACTGTCGACTGACAGCAGATCAATCCTGCTTCGAGCCGTACGCCACCTGAAGCGGAGAGCCAGGGAGCGGAATGCGCTACATCATCATCGGGTCCGGAGCCATCGGCGGTTCGATCGGGGGGCGGCTGCACGAGAGCGGCCGGTCCGTCGTCCTGGTCGCCCGTGGCGCACACTATGAAACGCTGCGCGACAACGGGCTGCGGCTCACAGTTCCCACCGGCACACTCACCCTCGACGTGCCGGTCGTGGCACGGCCGCAGGATGTCGAACTGGGCGCAGACGATGTGCTCGTACTCGCCGTCAAGACCCAGGACAGCGTGGCCGCCCTGGACGCATGGGCCGCGCGTCCGGTGGCGGGTGGCGGCACGGCCGGCGAACGCCTGGCTCTGGTGTGCGCCCAGAACGGAGTGGAGAACGAGCGCCTGGCGCTGCGCCGGTTCCGCGAGGTGTACGGCGTGTGCGTCGTCCTTCCCAGCACCCATCTGAACCCGGGTGAGGTCGTCGCACCCTGCGGCCCGTGCAGCGGCGCCCTGGTCCTCGGCCGGTACGGCACGGGCACGGACGGCACCGCCCGGCAGATCGCGGACGACCTGGAGAAGGCCCACTTCCTGGCCCCGGTGGCCGCGGACGTGATGCGCTGGAAGTACGGCAAGCTCCTCGGCAACCTCGCCAACGTGGTCGAGGCCGTGTGCGGCACCGCCTCGGACGCCGTGGAGCGGGACCTGGTAGCCCGGGCCCAGGCCGAGGGCGCCGCGGTCCTCGACGCCGCGGGCATCGCCTACGCGAGCGGGGCCGAGATCACCGAACTGCGCAGCGGGACGGTCGACCCACAGCCGATTGCCGGCGAGCCCACTCGCGGCTCGTCCTGGCAGAGCCTGGCGCGGGGCGCGGGATCGATCGAGACGGACTACCTCAACGGCGAGATCGTGCTGCTCGGCAGGAAGCACGGCGTGCCCACCCCGGTGAACGCGGCCCTGCAGCATGCCGCCCGGGAGAGCGTGCATCTGAGCCGGGAGCCGGGCAGCCTGACGGCTGCCGAGCTGAGCAAGCGCATCACGGAGAGCGGTACCGGTTGAGGTCGAGGGGTCGTCGCCGTGGGCCGGGTGAAGATCGAGACGGGCCGCCCCTGTTCTTCGTCATCACCGGCCGCTCCCGCCGGCAGTGGGCCGACCCGGCCCGGCAGGGCCAGCTCGAGAACACCGGCCCTGCCGCCTGGCCCGGCGTCGCCGCGACCACCGTGCCCGCCGCCCGCACCCACGCCACCACGAGTGCGGCACGGCAGGTGCTGATCGGCGACTTCTCCCCCGAGGGCTGCGACGACCACCTCGCCCGCCGCCTCACCCGCGACGGTCAGGCGCTCATCAGCGAACCCGTCCGGCAGGTCATCACCGCCCGCTCCCAGAGCCTGCCCCTCCACCTCGACC
>NZ_JBHUQX010000193.1:0-16966 GCF_042674225.1 Streptomyces sp. NPDC056948 | reverse complement strand
ATGCCGCGGCATCGCCACCAGATACGAAAAGACCGCCACGTCCTACGAAGCGGCGGTCACCCTCGCATCGTTCCTGCTCTGGGCAAGATCCGTTTGAAGACGGACCCTAGTAGCGATCGAAGCCCTCCCAGTCCAGAATCCGCAGTGGCGCGGTGAGGTTCGCCCAGTGCAGGTCCCCGTGGGCAGCGGTCCGGCAGGGCGCCGCCGAGGCCGGGATGCCCACGAACAGGACGGGCTGGTCGGCGGACGGCACCGTGGCCGCGATGGCGGATCGCGTCATCGGACTACTCGCGCCCGGCGCAGTGGCCACACGACGAGAACGACCAAGCCTGTCACCTGCCGTGAAGGGATACACCCATACTCTCGCGAGTCGCGCGAAACCTGCCGGTTGTCCCCCAGTACGTAAATACCGCCTGCCGGTACGTCAACGTGCTTCAGCTCGCACACGCCGTCCGTCAGGAAATTGTCACCGACAAGGATGCTGTCCCCGCCTGTGGCGGCCACCCGCTTGACCATCCTGCGCCGGCTGCTTGCTCCCTCAGCGCCCTTGGCGTCAACGGTGAAGACCACGATTTGGCCGCGAGCGGGGAAACACCGTGTCAGGACTGCCCTACGGATCACCAAGAGCCGGTCATCGACGAGTAGCGTCGGCGCCATGGACTCGGATACGACCCGAACGAAATAGGTCAATGAAGTGATCACCGAGAGCGTCAGCGTCAACCCGGCCAGATAAACAAGCTCTGCAGTGTGCACTCATCACTCCCTGAGCCACCAACCCTCGGAGGGTCGGCTTGATCAGTCAACCCTCCGACACGGGCCTGCACGGCTCGTCAGCTCAGTGCCATCCTGAAGTCCGGGATGGCTGTGTGTTGATCTTCTCCCACCCTGAGAACAGCGGAGGCTCGCCTCACCTGATATTTGACGTCCCCCAGAAGCACGGGCCCACTCGTCTGCGCCGAGAACGGAGCCGGAAGAAGACCCTCGTCGAATTCCTCGGGGGTGACGATGTCCAACTCGACGTAGGAAGCAGGTTCGGAGATCAACCGGGTCAGCTCCAACGGGAACCAGACTGAATCCGCCTTGAAGGAGTAGTGCACACTGCCACCGGGAACGAAGTTGACGTACTCCGAGGAGTCGGTCCGTGCGCTGTGGAAGTAGGAACGGAGGAACAGGTCCTGCCGTCGGCCGTTATAGACGATCACGGCACGCTGGAGCACCAGGCTGCAAGCCACGAACGATCCCGGATCAGAAACGTTCGGATGGTCCACCAGCGTCATGAAGATGCGGTGACCATTGTCGAGGTAGCTTTCGAATACGCTCAGGGCCTCGGGCTCCATCTCGATTCCATGGCGTTCCTGCCAGCGCACCAGTTCGTCAGGAGTCCAAGCCATGCTCGCGTTGAACACCTCAGATGTGCGAAGGTTTTCCAGGTACTTCTCAGGGTAGCCCGCCGGAATTGCTGTCCCAGTCACCTGCTCTACCCGCTCGAATATGCCACCGTTCCCCAGCTTCACCCGTGCCTCTTCGGGTGCGGGGCCCGCCCAAGTGACGATGAGTCCGTCATCGAAATGCATCGGTGCGTCGCCACACTTCAGGTCGGCATGGACAGACCGCGAAGAGCGGACCATCAAGCCTACAAGGGCGATTGCCACGCACGTCATGATGACACTAAGCATAGGAATTCTCCGTTTCCTGGCAGTCCGGATCCCCGCATCGCAGATTTTCTAGGAATTCGGAAGCAGCAGGCCCCGCATGGGATTTCACGACCCACAGAGGTGCGCCTGTGTCAGGTCAATTCATTCAAGATGGACCGACTGCGGCTTGCGGTACTTCCGCATACCACCGTAACTGCCGCCACCAGGGTCCGCATCTGCGCAGCGAACGCCTCACCGGGCCTCAGAAAGGTCGTGAACGGCGAATATGTAAGCGTCAACAATTGACGATTCCGCGCAGACTGGCCCGGCACTGCAACCGGGCCGTGTAACGGCGCTGTTCCGACATGCAGGCGAGCGAAGCTTCTCCTAGTGTTAATTTCATGCCGATTCAGCTGTGATGTCGAGACGCATGTGCGCCATGGCGGCAGAGGTCATCGCAATCCGAGATCCGAGGAGCCACCAGGGCCAAGTAACGAACTCCCGGCCGCCGGCCTCGGTCACGTGCCGGCCGGAGGCACCGCGGTGACGGCGGAGTCCGGCGTTCCGCGAGCCCGACACGGGATTCGACTACATCGTCAGCGCGGGAGCCGGCGGGTGCCATCCGCGGCCGGTCTCGCCGCCGTCTGCATGCGCGTCCTGCCTCCTCGGCACGGGAAGACGCCGCGAACCGCTACAAGGCCGGTGTGGTCAACCCGAGAAGGGACCCACCAGGAGTGCCCCAAGGAGTACCACCATGAGCACGCACCGCTCCCTCTTCCGCCGCTCCCGCTCCGCATCCGCGTCTCTTCCGCGGAGAATCGCCGGAGACCTCGCCGAGTATGTCGACCGACGCATCGGCTGGGACAAGCTGGCCGTGATTCCTGGCCTGGCGGTCCTCTTCGGGCTGCGCGTGAAGCTCCGTCAGGAGAACCTCCACGACATCACGCACCTGCCCTCGGTCAACCTTCCCGATCCCGGGCCGAAGTCCGAGAAACACAAGGTCAACCGCAGCGCCGACGGCAGCTTCAACGACCTCGACGAGCCTCGGACGGGCATGGCGGGCACACGCTTCAACCGCAACATCCCGCTGGACAAGATCCCGTCGGCCACGCCCGAGGACGTTCTCTCCCGGCCCAACCCGCGCGAGGTCAGCCGAGCCCTGCTCACCCGTCACGAGTTGATCCCGGCCGAGTCAGTGAACTCCCTCATCTCCACCTGGCTGCAGTTCATGATCCGCGACTGGTTCAGCCACGGTACGAGCCCTGAGGACCGGCCCTGGGAAGTGCCCCTCATGGACGACGATCCCTGGCCGGAGCGCCCGATGCGGATCACGCGGACACCCGACGACCCGACCCGGGACCCGCAGGCGGGTGCCGGAATGCCCGACACGCGCGTCAACGTCTCCTCCCACTGGTGGGACGCGTCGCAGGTCTATGGGTCGAGTGACGCGGAGCAACGCCAACTGCGCACCGGTGAGCTGGGCAGGCTGCGGCTGTGGGACGACGAGCAGACCCCGTTCCCCGACCCCTCTCGCGACCCGTCGCGGGTACCCGGCTTCTGGCTGGGCTTGGTGCTGATGCAGAACCTGTTCGCCCAGGAACACAACGCCATCTGCGACCACTTGCATGTCGCGTATCCGTCCTGGGACGACGAGGAGCTGTTCCAGCGGGCGCGGCTCGTCAACTCTGCGCTCATCGCCAAGATCCACACCGTGGAGTGGACGACGGCTGTGATCAGCCATCCCACGACCGTCAAGGCCCTGCAAACCAACTGGTGGGGCCTCGCGGGGGAACGCGTCCACAACCTTCTCGGCCGGATCAGCGACAGCGAGCTCGTCAGCGGCATCCCCGGCGCCAAAACGGATCACTACGGCGCCCCGTTCGCACTCACCGAGGAGTTCGTGGCCATCTACCGCATGCATCCGCTGATCCGCGACCATTGGCACCTGCGCTCCGCCGTCGACAACCAGACCCTGCGCCACTGCACCTTGCGCGACATCTCCGGACCCGAGGCGCTGAAGGTCCTCGAGACCACGAATATGGCCGACCTGTTCTACAGTTTCGGCACGCTCCACCCGGGTCTGGTCACCCTGCACAACTTCCCGGAGTTTCTCCAGGAGTTCCAGCGCCCCGACGGGCACCTGCAGGACCTTGCCGCCACCGATATCCTGCGCAGCCGGGAGCTGGGCGTCCCCCGCTACAACGAGTTCCGACGGCTTCTACGGATGAAGCCCGCGGCAAGCTTCGAGGATCTGACAGACAATCCGGCGTGGGCCGAGGAAATCAAGCGGCTGTACGGGAACGACATCGAGAAGGTCGACCTGACGATCGGGATGTACGCCGAGAGGCTTCCGGCCGGATTCACCTTCAGCAACACCGCGTTCCGCATCTTCATCCTGATGGCTTCGGTCAGGATGAGCAGTGACCGCTTCTTCACCGCGTACTACACCCCGGAGGTGTACTCCAAGGCCGGAATGGCCTGGATCGACGACAACACCTTGGCCACGGTGATCCTCCGGCACCACCCGGAGCTGCGCCCGGCCCTGGCGGGGCTGGCCAATGCGTTTGTGCCCTGGCACACGGCACAGTCCGGCACGGGCGGTCCTGACAGCTGAGAGACGCCCACCGCCCGGCGTTGGCCGCCGCCAACAACCCTGACCTGAACGTCTGTTGGCTTTATCGACGACTCACGACAGCAATTGTGCACGACTGCGGGTTCTGGCTCAGGTTCTGTGGGCCGCCATTCTGAGCGACGACTGAGCCTTTCCCGGCGGCCCGCGAGGTCACCCGAAAATGAGTCGTGGTCAACGCGGTTGGGCCGATGGTTCGGGGCCGTCGAAGGGTTGTGCTCCGGTTGAAGGAGCTGTTGTTCCCGTCGATCGTGGACGTCGCGGTGCTGTCGGTGGACGTGAACATCGAGATAGTGCGCATCGACATGCAAGGCACCGCAGACGGCGCGGCGTGCCCGGTGAGCGCGGTCTGATCGAACCGAGTTCATGGTTCTTGCCTGCGGTTTCCCATTGATGTGCCGAGCGCCGGGCGAAGTGTTGCTCTTCAGCTGCGGGTCCGTCGGTTCACGCTATTGCGGTGTGATGGCTTTGATCCAGTCCTCGACGGCGACGACATCTGCCCACTGCGGGAAGAGCTTTTCGGTCAGCATCGTGTGCACCTCGGGGTCGGTGTCGAGGCAGGCATCCGCCAGGACAGTCAGGCCGAAGTCCAGGTCGATGGCATGCCACAGAGTGGACAGCACTACAGCGCTGGTGGCGATGCCGGTGAGAACAAGGCTGTCGATATCGCGAGCCCTGAGTACCAAGTCGAGGTCGCTGCCCGAGAACGCGCTCCCCCGCCTCTTGGTCACCACCACGTCGCCCTGCCGGGGTGCGACGTCGTCATGGATCTCGGTGCCAGGGGCCCCCTCAGTGAACAGGCCGGCCCGCACGACATTCGCCATCACCCTGCTGCGGGGACTGACTTCCGGATCGCCCGGCCGTAACCCCATCACCACGTAGATCACGGGGATGCCGGCAGCCCGGGCACCGTCGATCGCCCTGCGCAAGCGCCGCAGATATCCAGAACCGTCGTCGGCGATGGCCACCACGTCCCGTTGGACGTCCATCACCAGAAGTGCGCTGCCCGCCATGCTTGCCGTCCTCCTCCGTTGGGAAACAGGGGCAAGTCTGGTCGATCAACCGAGCCGCGGTGGAGGATCGGAGATCCTCATCAGCGCCGTACGAGCCACGTGGCCCTGAGCCGGCGGAACTCCTCGATCGCTGTCCGCACCTGCGGTGCCCGACCCACTCCGTGCCATAGCGCCGGTCCGGCATGCGCCAGTGGTGCACGAGCCCTTCGGCGACGTCGTCCGGGCCCGGCAATGCCGGCGAGCGCGGCCAGATCGTCGGCGGTCGGACGTCGACCAGGTGCTGCCCGGCCGATCATGACGGCCCGACCGCCAGACGCCCCGACCGCCAGACGGCCCGACGGGCGTAGGGACATCATGGTCGCGGACCAGCCGACGGAGACACAGGGATAGGGGAATCATGGTCGCGTTCCACGCCTCCGCGCTGGACGGAGTCGCCCGCAACCCGGCGCTGCCGACACCGTTGCTGCTGCGCTTGCTCGCCTTCGACGGCGGCGGTGACGGCCCGCCCCGTCACGCCCTCCAGCGGGCTGGACTTCCCGAGTCGGCCGTCGCGGTGATCCTGGCTCACCCGAACCCCGGCGCTCGGATCGACTTCGCGATGAGCCCCAGGGCAAAGCCCGCGCAGCGGGCCCGGCTCGTGGATGACCCCTCCCCCAAGGTGCGGGCCGCTCTCGCCTACGGACCCGAGTGGCGCGCCCCGCGTACGACGGTCGCGCCGCTGCCGGACGACGTGTGCGCCCGCCTGCTCGACGACCCCGACCCTTCCGTACGGGCGGCCCTGCTGGACTCGCCCTATCTGGTGCCGTCGTTCGTGGCCTCGCTGGCCACGCACCGCGATCCGGCAGCGCGCCGGAGCGCCGCGCGCGCATGGGAGAAGCTGCCGCCGGGCGTGCGGTCGGCACTGCTGGCCGATCCCGACCCCGAGGTGCGGCGGGCCGCCGCGCTGTGGGAGTGCCGGCGGGATGCACGCCTCACCGCCGAACTCCTCCACGATACGAAGTCCGCCGCCGAGGTGCTGCGCCATGGGCTCTTCCACCGCGCCGACGCCGAACGGTGTGTCGCCGAGCGGACGCACCTGGCCGCCCTCGCCGAGAACCCGTCGCTGCCCGCCGACCTCGTGGAGCGGCTCGCCGTCGACCCCGACGAGGCCGTACGGCTCGCGGTCTCCCTGAGGCCTGAACTGGACGAGACACGACGCATGTCGATCGACTTCACCGTGGAGGCCTTCTCCAGGGGCGACGTGGGGTGGGTACGGGACGGGCTCGCCGACCCCGAGGTGCTGCGACGGGCCGCGACCTCCGCCCACCCGCTGCTTTGGCGCACCGTCGCCCAGAGCCCTCACCTGCCGCCCGACCTCATGCGCCTGCTCGCGCGCACCGAGGACCCGTTGGTGGAGGACCTCTTGGGCATGTACCACCCCGACACCCCGGAGGAGGTCCTGATGCGTGTGTACGCGCGGCTCGGTGGCACGTTCTCCGCCTGGATGGCGGAGACGCACCCCCGCTTCCCCCGCGAGGGTCTCGCCGCGCGCTACGCGGATCACCCGGACGGCAACTACCGTCGGCTGGCCGTCCGGGACCCGGCCGCCACACCCACGTTGATCGAACGGCTCAGCCATGACCCCGCGGTCTGGACGTGCCAGGCGGCGGCCGGCGACCCGCGCCTTTCGCTCCACCGGCTCCGCGAGGCGCTTCATGTCCCTGAACTGGCCTCCAGCGCGGGTGCCAACCCGGCGCTCCCCGAGGACGAGATGGCCGCTGTCCTGGACCGGGCCGGCGTTCCCGCCTGAGTGCCGAGCAGAATCGCCCGGCCCTGCGCCGCTCCCCTACGGATCCTCCGGGCGGTTCTCGGATACGAAGGCCATGACCGACCGGACATCCCCTAGAGGTTGTCCCGTATGGGGGCGTGATTTATCCAGTGAGGGTTAGGTTGTGGAGCCGGGCGATGCCGAGCATCGCCCGGTGAACGCCGTGGCCCTTGAGTCGGCAGTCCCGCAGGATTTTCCAGTTCTTCAGCCGGGACAGGGCGTGTTCCACCCGAGCTCGCGCCCGTCGGTGGACGGCGTTCTCCGCTTCTTGCTGTGGGCTGAGGTGCGTCTGACCTCGACGTTTACGGTGCGGGATGAGCGGGCCGGTGCCCTGGTATCCGCCATTGGCGATGCTCGGTGCGCCGCGGCAGGCCCGGTCGACTCCGGACTCTGTGAACGCCCGGCAGTCGTTGCGGCTGCCGGGCAGCGGCAGGCCGATCGCCACCACCAGGCGGCTGTTCGCGTCGATCACGACCTGCAGGTTTGTCGAGTACCGATAGTTCTTACTGGACGCGACCACGCTGCGGTCACGGGTGGGTAACCAGAGTGCCGTCGACGATGTAGACAGTGTCCTTGCGCGGCCGCCGGGCCGGCGAGATGGCCAGCAAGGGCGCCAGATGATCGAGGAAGCGGTCGGCCGCGGACTTCGAGACCCCGAACTACGGTGCCACCTGCCGCAACGTCAGGTTCGTGCGCCAGTACGTCGCCACCAGCAACACTCGGTCCTCCAGCGGCAGCCGTCAGGGCCAGCCGCGCTGAACGTCGCCACCGCGACGCCGCACCAACGCCACCAGCCTGGTGAACTGCGACTCGCTCAGCCCGGGAACGGCTCGATCCACTTCGGATCATCCGCTGAGACCACCCCACCCATGCCCAGCCAACGCACCAACCGCCCCACTGGTTACGGGACAACCTCTAGCTTGAATTCAGCCATCGCTCTTATCTCGGCTCGGTAGTGGTGGACTTTTCCTCCTCCCCCCCATTCCACTGAACCACCGATGCATCAGTGCCGCACCTGGCCCGGAGCAGCCAGTCACCAACCGCGATGGCCCCGAGTTCCGCCGCGTCTACACCGGCCGCGCGTCCGGCAGTTGGACCGGCGGGGGTGACGTGACCGTGCGCTCACGAAGCCACTGCCGAGGACGTCAACCGTTCAACCGTCACGGTCCCCTCGTGCCGGTCAGTCCGGAGACCGTCCGGTCCGCTTCACAACGACGCGTCCTGGGGACGCGGTGGCCCAGGTGAAGCCGTCGGGGTCCGTGAAGGAACCCGGCGTCGCCGTCGATCGTGAGCCGATGCGAACCGGTGCCGTCGAGGTAGACGCCGGCGACCTTGGCCAGACCACGGCGCTTGTCGCCAAGGGCGGCGATTGAGGGCAGGTGAGCGTGACGGCCGACCTGCGCGCGCGGATCGACGTCCTCGCCTCCGCGCTGGGGGACATCGCTGCCAACGGGTACCCCTCGCCAGAGTCCGGCGTGCTGTGGGAGGTCGCCCGCGGCGGTCACCTCGCCCGTCTCGCGGGTGAGGAGCCCCGTGTCGTCTGAGCACGGCGTGCGGCGTTCCCAGGTCATCCTGGTGGAGCCCGCGCTCACCCAGCTGGCGAAGCTGACCGCGTCCGAGGCGCACCGCCTGGACCGCGCGATCAGCGTCAACCCGAACCTGGGCACCGAGGTGCCTCACCCTGCCGCGCTACTACGTCGACGAGATCGAGGGCGTACGGGTCATCTACTACGTGACCGCCCTGGGGTCGATCACCATCGTCGCCCACGTCGCGGCCTACCCCCCCCCACCCGAGCGCCCTGCGCGGCGCACCGGACTTCCTTGGTCCGGGGCGCCGCTGCGTGTGCTGGCTCTCGGCGCCCTCACACCATGGCACCCTCCTCCAGTACAAGTCGCTTTCCCTCGAACCGCCCCCGCAGCGCCCGATCGTGCGTGACCAGCACGACCGCCCCCGGGTAGCCGGCCAGGGCCTCCTCCAGTTCCTCGACCAAGGCGGGAGAGAGGTGGTTCGTCGGCTCGTCCAGGAGGAGCAGGTCTGCCGGGGCCGATACCAGGCGGGCCAGGTCGATGCGTCGGCGTTGGCCGTACGAGAGGTCACCGACGCATTGGTGCAGGTCCGCCGGGCCGAAGAGGCCGAGGGAGAGCAAGGACTCGGCGTGATCGTCGGCGGAGCCGGGGCGGCCCAAGGCGAAGGCCTCCGCCACCGTCAGGCCGGGCGGCCACTGCGTCTCGTCCTGGCGCAGATGGCCGACCCTGCCCGGCACGCATACCGAGCCCTCGTCCGGCCACAGTTCGCCGGCCAGCAGCCGGATCAGGGTGGTCTTGCCCGCGCCGTTCGGGCCGGTGACCAGCAGCCGGTCGGTGGGACCGAGGGTGAGAGAGTCCAGGTGGAGGCGGTCTCCCACCCGAACACCGGTGAGCTCGGTGACTTCGTCGGTCTCGGCCGCTGTGCCGATGCAGGCCGTGAAGGCCAGCGGGTCGGCCGGCGGGGCCACCGGGTTCGCCGTCAGGCGCTCGACGCGCTCGCGTGCGTTGCGGATGCGCACCATCGCGCCGTGCGCGCGGCCGCGGGCCCGGAAGCCGCCGTGGCCGAAGTTGGCCAGCGGCGCCTTGCGCGGAATGCCGTCGAGGCGGGTGGCGTTGCTGGTGGCCAGCCGCTTGTTGCGGGCCAACTCTGCACGCCACTCCTCGTACTCCTGCAGCCGGCGGCGGCGGCCGGCGGCCTTGGCAGTGCGGTAGCCGGCGTAGCCGTCGCCGTAGCGTGTGATCTTTCCCGAGTCGGCCTCCAGGATCGTGGTGGTCAGTCGCTGGAGGAAGACGCGGTCGTGTGTGACCGCGAGCACCGTCCCACGGTGTGCCCGCAGTTGCTCCTCCAGCCATGCAACGGCCTGGTCGTCCAGGTCGTTCGTCGGCTCGTCCAGCAGAAGCAGCTCCGGGCGGCCTGCCAGGACCGCGGCCAGGGACAGGCGGGAGCGCTCGCCGCCGGAGAGCGTGCCGAGGCGGCGGTCGCGGGGCAGCGCGGGCAGGCCGAGGTGGTGCAGGGCCGTGGCTACACGGTGGTCGGCCGCGTAGGCGCCGCGGGCCTCGTAGCGCTCAAGGAGGGCGGCGTACGCGTCGAGGTCGCCGCCGTCGCCGAGTGTCTGCTCGGTCCGGCGCAGCTCCCTCTCCAGCGCGCGCAGGTCCGCCAGGGACAGGTCGATGGCGTCCTGGACCGTGGCGGTCGGCGGGAGCGGCAGGGCCTGTGGCAGGTAGCCGATGCCGCCGGCGGCGGTTACGGTCAACTCGCCTTCGTCCGGGCGCTCCTGGCCCGCGATGAGCTTGAGAAGCGTGGACTTTCCGGAGCCGTTGTCGCCGATGAGCCCGGCCTTCTCGCCTGGTTTGAGCGTGAAGGAGACCTGGTCGAGGACGGTGCGGCCGGGGTAGCGCTTGGCGACGTTGACAAGGGTGAGTTGTGAGGTGTGCATGGGTGGGTCCCTCCTGGCCCTGGGCAGGCCGGAACGGGGCGGACGGCTGCACGGCGGGGCGCGGCGACGGCGGAGCGGTGCTCTACGCGGTCGGCGCCGGCTGTCTCACAGGGATCCCATGGGCAAGAAGGTACGACATGGCCGACCTCTTGGCAAGACGATACGTCTCGACTCGCTCGACTGCTTTCGTGGTTCCCCATGAGCGACATGCCCGCCGAGGAAGGAACAGGGCCGCGCGGCCGTCGGCGCGGCACAGATAACCTGCGCGGATGGAGCGGATTCAGCGGGCCGCCGGCGCGGTCGTCGGCTCAGCGGTGGGTGACGCCCTGGGTGGCCCCTTCGAGTTTGGTCCTCAGGGAGCATTCTCCGCGCGGTTTCCCGCACCTGGTGCCGGTGGCGAGATGTGCGGAGGCGGTGGCTGGGACCCCGGGGAGGCCACTGACGACACACAGATGGCCGTCCTGGTCGCGGAGTCGCTGCTGGAGCAGGGCGGACTAGATCTGCCGGACATCTTCACCCGCTTCCAACGGTGGGCAGCATCAGAACCGAAGGACATCGGCCTGCAGACCGAAGACGTCCTCACCAACGGCATGCCCTGGGACCTCGCCGCCCCGATCCATTTCCAGGTCAACCAACGAGCAGCCGGAAACGGCTCCTTGATGGGGGCATCGCGACCTCCGCGGTCCACTTCGCGGCCGCCGGCCAAGAAGCCACCATGGACGCGGCCCGCCGCATCGCCGCCCTCACCCACGGCGACCGCGCGGCCTGGGAAGGCACCGCGATCTTCCACGAACTCATCCGCGTCACGTTCGAGGACACCGACCCCCTCACCGTGCTCCCGGACATCCTGGCTCTTGTCCATCGCGACCACCGGGGCCGCTACGCCACAGTCCTCGCACCCGACTGGCACCCCGATCAGGCCACCGAGTTCAACGGTGCCGTCTGGCCCTGCCTGGGCTCCGCCGTCTGGGCCCTGCGCACCACCACCAGCTTCGAAGACGCGATACGCGCGGCAATCGATCTCGGCGGCGACACGGACACCGTCGCCGCGGTGACCGGAGGCCTCGCGGGGGCGCACTACGGGCTGGACGCAATCCCCGCCCACTGGACCCAGCCGCTCCATGTCCCCCTCCCAGGAATCAACGCACGGGTGCTGCACCTGGCAGACCTGATCCACCTTGCACACCGCCTCGGAGGCTGAACCGGGGCTTGCTCCCCAGTCGGCCGATTGATGAGCAGTGGCGCAACGAAGGCCGCCTAGACCGCAGGGGCTGCGCGCCCTGGCGCATCCGGTGCGCGTGCAGTTGGTCAGGCTGCTGCGGAAGTACGGCCCGTCGACGGCCACCCGCCTCGCGGAGCGGCTGGGCGTGAATTCCGGTACGGCCAGCTACCACCTCCGGCAGCTCGGCGCGGCCGGCTTCGTCGAGGAGGACACCGAGCGCGGCAACGCGCTTGGGCGCTGGTGGCGTTCGGTGGGCTTCAGACGATGCCCCGCGCATGGCGGAACACCTTCGACATGAGCGACTGGGCCCTGCGGCTCACACGCGAGGACGCCACCGGCCTGTACCGGCAGTTGAGAGGGGTTCGAGCGCTCCCCCGCCCTGAAATCACCCCTCCTCCGTGGCCTTCGGGCGAGCTCCCACGACGTCTACGGCGACCTGGAGCCAGCCGCCGCACTGGCCCTCCTCGACCAGCTGGATCTCCCGACGGACACGGAGCACCATGCGGAACTGCGCCAGGTGCTCGCCGCAGGGCACATGAACCACTACCACGGCCTTGGCGTCTGGGGGACGTTGCGGTTCGCTCCTGTTCCTGAGGCGTGGGCCTGGCAGACCAAATAAAGATGCCGGCGACATCAAGTCCGGCCAGGTAGTTGGCCGCCGTCTGTTCAATAGCAGGTGGCAATCCCGCGCCACTGCTTCAAGCGGTTGCTGCACCGTTCGACGGTGTCGCGCTGCTTGTACGCCTCGCAGTCGAAGACGGGTGGTCCGCCACCTCGGCTCCCTCGGCGCAGGCGGTGAGCCCGTTGATCGGCCGGAACGGGAACTGCCGATCAACCGGCCATACTTCGTTGGCCCGCGCGCCACCCGACCTTCCACGCCATAGTGGAAATACAACACCATTGCCCTGACAGGTCAGCGCTAGCGAGAAGAAGCCATGGCGTACTTCTAGCGGCGCTGCTGGTCGCTGATACGCCGGCGGGTAGGCGTCCCACCGGCCAGAGAGCAAGATCTGCTGGCCGGCGCAGCAGGCTGGTGGACAACCGCCCTCAGCAAAGCCGGCCATGGAGAAGGGCCGGTGGCCGACCTCCTCGCCCTGGCACCGGACCCGCACACCCTGCACGTGCTCGCCGAGTTCAACTCCCGGTCGGTAAGCGGGGGCGGTCACCAGAAGATCGCGATCGCCTCCAGCGTCACCTCGCGGGTGTCCTCGCGCCAGCCGGTCATCTTGCCGAGGCAACGGGCCGTGAAAGTGCCGGCCGGGATCGAGCGGCGTGCGTTGCCGGGGGCTACGACGCGCATGTACACCGGGGGCCGCTCGGCGCCGTATTCGGCCCGTAGGACGAATCCCTCCGCGACGTCGGGCACGCCGGTGAACACACCTTTGACCGAAACGAATTCGCCGATGCGGCTCAGGGTCACCGCACGGCCGTCGCCCAGGTTGTCGGCGAGGTTGCGGTTCGGGACGACGGTCAGTGTGGTGAGGTCGGCGTGGACGATGGCGTCGGCCCGGTCGAAGGCCTCCATGACCACGCCGATCACGTTGATCGGTTTGTCCTTGCGCACGAACTTGCGGAAGGTCTCCTGGCTGACGTCCCGCTTCAGCCGGAAGCGGAACAGCCACGTCAGCACCCGGCTCCAGAGTCCGACACTCGTGTCGACCTTCGTCCGCAGCTCGACGGCCTCTTCCAGTGCGGACCGGTAGTTGCCGAGCTCGTACAGGTCCATCACCGCCTGCTCGTCAAGGTACAGGCAGATGCTGTACGCCGACTGCCAGCGCCGCATGTGCCTGCGCCGCTCCCGGGCATGGCGCACCAGGACCACCGCTAACACCACCGCGCCGGCGGCCGTCACCAGCCAGACCGTCATCCACGGCCACCAAAGGCTCCACCACAGTGCGTCAGTGACAGCCACGGATCTCCTTGAAAGCCTCGGACAGGGACGAGCCGGCGGCATCCACTATCCGTCCGCCCGTCCGCCCCGCCGCGCGCCCCAGTTCGCCTGCGTCGGCCTCGCCGAAGTGGACCGGGTAGGTGTGGACGGCGGCGCGCACCGCGGCGGGCAGCGCCTTGTGACGGCGTACGAACTCCGTATAGGAAAGGCCCGCGTTGTTCTCGCCGTCCGTCATCAGGACGAGTGAGACAGAGCGGTCGGGGTCGGCGGCCAGCTCGCGGGCGGCGGCGCGGTAGCCGCGGTCGAGGGCGGACCATACGGCGGTGGCATCGCCGTACCCGCCCCTGGCGACGGTGTCGGCGAGGGCCGTCAGGTCCTTCGGACCGGTGACGGTGACGGTCTTCTCCTCCAGCACTCGGCCGCCGAACCGGACGATGGTCAGCCGCTCGCCCCGGTAGAAGCGGGTGAACTTGCCGGAGGCGGACGGGTCTGCGCCGCTGAGTCCGGCGAAGGCCTCGCGCAGGGCGGCCATCCGGGCGCCGCGCATCGAGCCGGAGAAGTCGAGCAGGAAGACCACCTGGCTTGTGGTGCGGCGGTCGGGGTCACCGTAGTCCGCCAACAGGGCTTCGGCGACGGCGGGTCGGTCGGGGTAGAAGAGCGCGTTGCCGACCGGTTCGCGCAGCCGTGCGTCCCGGGTGACCGTCGTGTTCACGGGGCGGCGCAGAGTGTGCCGCATGATCTGCCGCTGCACCGAGTCGCGCCGCAGCCACTGCGTGACCTTGTCGTACGCGGTGCGGTGGGCCTGGTTGAGCAGGAGCAGCGGGAAGTCCGCCAGGACCATGCCGTCTTCGGGGCGGACGACCTCCAGGCGGTCGTCGAGGCGGTCGGTGGCGTTGAGGGCGAGCAGGTCGGACTCGTATGTGATGAGGGCGTTGGTCTCGTCCTGATGATCGGCGTAGGAGTCGACGAGGGCGGGGCCGGTGTCGGCGGTGAGGGTCTGGCCGGAGCGGAAGCCGCGCAGCCGGTCGCAGGAGACGTCCTCGGGGCGCAGCGCGGCTCCGGTGCCGGCCGCGGCGGTGGCGACGCCGACGAGGGCGGCGAGCCCGCTGCCGGCGTGCCGGGGGTCGGCCATGCCGAAGCGGACGGTGCCGGTGGCGGCGGCGTCCGCGATGTCCGCCCAGGTGAGCCGGCCGCCGGGCACCTGGCCGCGAAGCTTCCGTGCCACGTCCGGCTTCAGGCCGATGACGACGGGAGACGTCATGGTGGGGGTGCGCTGCACGCCCCGGATCGCACTCTTGTCGGTGAGACGCAGATAGCGGTCGGAGGACAGCCACGCGAGGTCGTACCTGTCGCGGTCCGGGGTCTTTGTCTCGGCGTCGGCCCGGTGGTCCAGGCGCAGGTCGACGCCGGTCTCGTCCTTCAGATCGTCCAGCAGCGGGGCCAGTACGGCGAGATCGGGACTGGCGAGCACGCGCAGCCGGACCGTTTCGTCGCCGTCGTCGCCCGAGCAGGCGGTGAGCAGGGTGACCACGAGCGCCAGGCAGAGCGCCAGCAGGCCCGCACCGCGCCTCACTGGCTGCCCGTCCGGTCCGGGCAGTCGCCGACGATCTCGATCATCTTCTCCAGTAGAGGCAGGCTGGGCAGGACCGCCCGGGTGTCGTCGGAGGAGGTGGTGGGCACCGGGATCTGCCGCTCGGTGAGGAATCGGGTGAGCTCGTCGCTGGTCGCGCCGCTGGTGGCGTTGCGGGCCCGAAAGCCCAACTCCATGGCGCGGTGCTGGAGTTCGCTGTTCTCGCTGACCAGTTCACCGAGCCGGGCGCCGTCGCCGGTCAGCGCGACGAGCTGGGGTTCGGTGACGAAGCGTGTGGACGGGTAGAGCAGGACGCGCTCGTCGACGGTCGCGCCCTTCTCGGCCTCGTACCCGATCTGGTGGGCGAGGAACTGGTGCTCGTAGATCACCGAGACAGGGGCGATGCTCTGCCCGTCGGGGGACAGATACGTTTCGGCCCGCTCGGAGGACGGCAGGCCCTGTTCGACGAGGAGCGGCTTGATCTTCCGGGCGAGTTGCTCGGCCTCGGCCTCGCTGTCCGGCGCGTCGTTCCCGTGCTCGACGAAGGCCACGAGCCCGAGGTAGGTGCCGCCGGAGTTGGACTCGCAGATGTCCGAGGTCTGGGCAAGGATCTTGTTGCCATTGCGGACGTGGTCGTTGCGGTCGATCTCGTCCCAGCGGTAGCCGTCTGCGGGATCGCGCTGGACGCCCTTTCTCTTGCCGCGCGCGAGATCGAGGAACTGCCGCATGTCGAGGGTGTAGTACATCGTCCGGCCGCCCGGTCCCGGCAGGCGCTTCGCGACGCCTTCCGCCGTGAGCACCTCGGCGTAGTCCCGGTAGGTGGCCAGCACGATGGGGCTGACGAACGGGCGGTACAGCAGCACCGGACGGTTCGCCCGGGCGCGCTCCCGGCTGATCAGGTCGGAGGCCGGCTGGCCGGAGGGGAAGACGACGTCGTATCCCTCGTAGTCCTGCTTGGCGATCTCACGCGAGCCCATGTTGGTGATGTGCACGCGGAAGCCGTGCTTCATCAGCAGCCGCTCGACCACGGGGTCCTGGAAGAAGTCCCTCTTCGAGGCCATCTTGGCCTCTATGGTGACCACCTGCCGCAGCGGCAACAGCAGGTTCCCGGAGGCCACGAGCAGGACCAGCCCGACGACCGGGACGGGCAGCGCCGACGCCAGCACACTGCGCAGGCGTCGGCGCGGGGGTCTGGTGACGGTTAACCGCGGCTCTTCCGTAGCGGGTCTGTTCGCGGGCACCTGCGTCTCCCCCCGTGACACCTGTCGTTCTCCCCCGTGAGCCCGGGCCAGGATCGTCGGTGATGCCGGTGTACCCCGAACAACCCTTCCCGGAACGTCAGTTGAACCTAGGGAAAAGCGCACGCCGAAGGCCGGTGCGCGCTACGCACCGGACCGGACTTCAACGAGACGCATCCTCGAGCCTCATCGCCGCCAGGCCCAGCCACACCGTCCGCCTACTCAGAGCGTTCATCGTTCCTGCGCCCCCCGAACTCGATTCGGGGCGCTCCTGCACACCTTGAGCCAGCACCAGCTGCAGATGTGTATCAGCTTCCGCCACCGGACCATGGAGGCGCTGGCGTACGCCGAAGGGCTGGAGCGTGACGCAGCCGAGCTGCACGCCGACGACCCGGAGCACCACCCGGAGCGGATCTGAGCGGACTGGCTGTGCGGCGACCCGGGGCCGCCTGTTGTCCGGTCGGCCAGGCCGCCTGTGGCGAACCCTAGGGTCGTGGC
>NZ_JBHUQX010000192.1:0-17010 GCF_042674225.1 Streptomyces sp. NPDC056948 | reverse complement strand
CCCGCGGTGGGGAGGGGCCCGTTCAGGGTGTGAAGCCGGGGACGATGCCGGCTCTTCACATGAGGTCTTCGATCTCCGCGGCGATGGGGTCGGCGTCGGTGCCGATGACGACCTGGATGGCGCTGCCCATCTTGACGACGCCGTGGGCGCCGGCGGCCTTCAGGGCGGTTTCGTCGACCTTGGAGGGGTCGATGACCTCGGTCCGCAGGCGGGTGATGCAGCCTTCGACCTCTTCGATGTTGTCGATGCCGCCGAGCCCGGCAACGATCTTCTCAGCCTTGCTGGCCATCTCTGTTCTCCCTGATCCGAACCGCTTTGTCGCAGTAACCCACAGTTGGCCCATCTTCGCGAGCGGTCATGTCGCGCGACCGTCCCGACGACTGGTCTACACCACAAATCCGCCTCTCGACAAAGGGGGTGGAATTCACGGGTTCCACTCGTTCGACCTACCGTGCTACAACTGGTCTACACCACTCACTGGTGGAGGTCGCGCGGTCGAGTCCGCGCTCCCCTTTTGAGACGCCGCCGGCCCCCGTCGAACTCTTCCTGGGCGGCGCCGTGCCCCATGGAGGAAGTTCATGTCCACAGACACAGCCGCGCCCGCGAGCCCGAAGAAGGGGACTGCGGTGATGGCGGTCCTGCAGCGGATCGGCCGCAGCCTCATGCTGCCCGTCGCCGTGCTGCCGGCCGCCGCCCTCCTGGTCCGCCTCGGCAATACCGACATGCTGGGACGGGAGTCGTTCCCCGCCTTCATCACCAAGATCGCGGGCTTCATGGCCGCCGGCGGCAACGCGATCCTCGACAACATGGCGCTGCTGTTCGCCGTGGGTATCGCGATCGGCTTCGCCAAGAAGTCGGACGGCTCCACCGCCCTGGCGGCCGTGGTCGGCTACCTCGTTTTCAAGAACGTGCTCGCCACGTTCACCGACCCGAACCTGCCGCAGGTGGCGACGGCCGTCGACGGCAAGGTCGTCATGGTGGACGCGCCGGTGGACGCCAAGGTGCTCGGCGGTGTGGTGATGGGCCTCGTGGTCGCCCTGCTCTACCAGCGCTTCTACCGCACCAAGCTGCCGGACTGGGCGGGCTTCTTCGGCGGTCGCCGCATGGTTCCGATCCTGTCCGCCTTCGCGGGCCTGGTCATCGGCATCGTCTTCGGTTACGTCTGGCCGGTCCTCGGCACGGCGCTGCACAACTTCGGCGAGTGGCTGGTCGGCTCCGGAGCCGTCGGCGCGGGCATCTTCGGTGTCGCCAACCGCGCGCTGATCCCGATCGGCATGCACCACCTGCTGAACTCCTTCCCCTGGTTCCAGGCCGGCACGTACGAGGGCAAGAGCGGTGACATAGCCCGGTTCCTGGCGGGCGACCCGAGCGCCGGGCAGTTCATGACCGGCTTCTTCCCGATCATGATGTTCGCCCTGCCCGCCGCCTGCCTCGCCATCGTGCACTGCGCCCGGCCCGAGCGCCGCAAGGTCGTCGGCGGCATGATGTTCTCGCTCGCGCTGACCTCCTTCGTCACCGGTGTCACCGAGCCGATCGAGTTCACGTTCATGTTCATCGCCCCGGTGCTGTACGCGATCCACGCCGTGCTCACGGGTGTCTCGATGGCGCTGACCTGGGCGCTGGGGATGAAGGACGGCTTCGGCTTCTCGGCCGGCGCGGTGGACTACTTCCTGAACCTGGGCATCGCGACCAACCCGTGGGGCCTGGCTCTGGTGGGCCTGTGCTTCGCGGCGGTCTACTACGTGGTCTTCCGCTTCGCGATCACCAAGTTCAACCTGCCGACGCCGGGCCGCGAGTCCGACGAGGAACTCGCCGAGCTGCAGAAGGCGGAGGCCAAGTAGCACACGGCACGACGAAGGCCCCGGAACCGCCTGGTTCCGGGGCCTTTGCGCGCGTAGACCTCAGACCTCGTGCGTCATACCTCGTGCGTCATACCTCGTACGTCTGCCTCGGTGCCGCGAGGTCCACCGGCCCGTCGTAGACCGCGCGGGCGTCGGCGACATTGACCTGGGGGTCCGTCCACGGCGGGATGTGCGTGAGGACCAGGTGCCGGGCTCCTGCCCGGACGGCCGTCTCGCCCGCCTCGCGGCCGTTGAGGTGCAGGTCGGGGATGTTCTCCTTGCCGTGCGTGAACGCCGCCTCGCACAGGAACAGGTCGGCGTCCCGGGCGAGTTCGTCCAGGGCCGGGCTGATGCCCGTGTCGCCGGAGTACGTCAGCACCTTGCCGTCGTGTTCGATGCGGATGCCGTACGCCTCCACGGGGTGGGCCACCCGCTCGGTGTGCACCGTGAAGGGGCCGATCTCGAACGTGGACGGCTTGACGGTGTGGAAGTCGAAGACCTCGCTCATGGAGGAGGCGGAGGGGGTGTCCGCGTAGGCGGTGGTCAGCCGGTGTTCCGTGCCCTCGGGTCCGTAGACCGGGAGGGGAGCGCAGCGGCCGCCGTCGTGGCGGTAGTAGCGCGCGACGAAGTACGCGCACATGTCGATGCAGTGGTCGGCGTGCAGATGGCTGAGGAAGATCGCGTCGAGGTCGTAGAGACCGCAGTGGCGCTGCAGCTCGCCCAGGGCACCGTTGCCCATGTCGAGAAGCAGCCGGTAGCCGTCGGCCTCGACGAGGTAGCTCGAGCAGGCCGATTCCGCGGACGGGAACGACCCCGAGCAGCCGACGACGGTGAGCTTCATGAAGCAGAAACCTCCGCTGGCGGGAAAGTCTGTGTAAGGGGCGTCGGGGGTCTTGCGGTTTGTCGAGCGTAAGGCGCAAAACCTCCGGTAGCTCCTCCGCCAAGGGCTGTTGTGGGCGAACTCACCTGTGGTGTCACCGGTTCGGGCGGCAGGGCCGGGCGTGATCCTTGTGAGGGAGGGCGCATGGGAGGGATGGCGCCGGTAACGTCTCAGTATGGACACGTCCTGGTGGCTGGCGCTCGCCGCGGTGGTACTGCTCGCGCTCGTCGCCACGCTCGTCGACGGCTGGGGGCGCCGCTCGTCGGCGCGGCGGGGGCGGCCGGCGGCACCGGCCACCGCGGTGGCGGGCCTGCCGCAGCCGGCGGAGATCTGGTGGGCGGACGTGCCCTACGAGGACGAGGCGGAATCAGAGGGGGCCGCGCGATGGGGGTCCCCCCAGGCCTTCGGCACTGGGGGAGCGTCAGGTAGGGCGGTGGTGGGAGACGGGCGGGCCAAGGACCGGCCGTGTCTGGTGCTGGCGGTGCGCGGGGAGCGGGCGACCGTCGCGAAGATCACCACGCGGTTCCGGCATGAGCGCAACGGCGTCATCCCGCTGCCGCCGGGCTCGGTCGGCGACGCCAGGGGCCGCGCGAGCTTCCTGGAGACGGACGAGCTGCGGGAGGTCCCGGTGTGGGGCTTCCGGCGCCGGGTCGGAGTGGTGGACCCGGCGCTGTGGGACCGGGTGCGGTACCTGGCGGGGTGAGACCGCCGGCCCCTTCCCGGAGAAGCAGAGGGGCCGGAATACCAGAAGGGCCGGAGTGAGAACTCCGGCCCTCTTGTGTGATGCGCCGTCGGCTCACGCCCAGAGCTGTCCCTGGAGCGTGTCGATGGCCTCCTCCGTCGTGGCCGCCGTGTAGACGCCCGTCGACAGGTACTTCCAGCCGCCGTCCGCGACGACGAAGACGATGTCGGCCTGCTCACCGGCCTTGACGGCCTTGCGGCCCACGCCGAGCGCGGCGTGCAGCGCGGCGCCCGTCGAGACGCCGGCGAAGATGCCCTCCTGCTGGAGCAACTCGCGGGTGCGGGTGACCGCGTCGGCCGAGCCGACCGAGAAGCGGCTGGTGAGGACCGACGCGTCGTACAGCTCGGGGACGAAGCCCTCGTCGAGGTTGCGCAGGCCGTAGACCAGGTCGTCGTAGCGCGGTTCGGCCGCGACGATCTGGACGTCCGGCTTGTTCTCGCGCAGGAAGCGGCCCACGCCCATGAGCGTGCCCGTGGTGCCGAGTCCGGCCACGAAGTGGGTGACGGAGGGCAGGTCGGCGAGGATCTCCGGGCCCGTCGTCGCGTAGTGGGCGCCCGCGTTGTCCGGGTTGCCGTACTGGTACAGCATCACCCAGTCCGGGTGCTCAACCGAGATTTCCTTGGCGACGCGCACGGCGGTGTTGGAGCCGCCCGCGGCCGGGGAGGAGATGATCTCGGCGCCCCACATGGCCAGCAGGTCCCGGCGTTCCTGGGAGGTGTTCTCCGGCATCACGCAGACGATGCGGTAGCCCTTGAGCTTCGCCGCCATGGCCAGCGAGATGCCGGTGTTGCCCGAGGTGGGCTCCAGGATGGTGCAGCCCGGGGTCAGGCGGCCGTCCTTCTCCGCCTGTTCGATCATGTGCAGGGCCGGACGGTCCTTGACCGAGCCGGTCGGGTTGCGGTCCTCCAGCTTCGCCCAGATGCGGACGTCGGAGGACGGCGACAGCCGCGGCAGGCGCACCAGGGGGGTGTTGCCTACCGCGGCCAGGGGTGAGTCGTAGCGCATCGGTGATCAGACCATGCCGCCGGCCACGGCCGGCAGGATCGTGACGTTGTCGCCGTCCGACAGCTTGGTGTTGATGCCGTCGAGGAAGCGCACGTCCTCGTCGTTCAGGTACACGTTGACGAAGCGGCGGAGCTGGTCGCCGTCGACGATGCGGGCCTGGATGCCGGCGTGCCGGGTCTCGAGGTCGGTGAACAGTTCGGCGAGGGTGTCACCGCTGGCCTCCACCGCCTTCTGACCGTCGGTGTACGTGCGGAGGATGGTCGGGATGCGGACCTCGATGGCCATGGCTTCAGGGCTCCTGTCGGGAGTAGTCAGTCGGGGCGCGCGGCAGCGCAGGAACAGCGGGGTGGTGCGTGTGTGCAGCGCCGCGGCTCACGGCCGTACGGCGGCAGGGACCTGCGTCAACAGATGGCGCTGGCGAGCCTGCACAGGTCGACGTGCAGCCGCGCCACGAGCAGCTCGCCCGGCGTCTTGTCGCTCACGTCGTGGAAAACCATGGGGTCATCGTATCGATTCCCGGTCCGGGTACTGGAATGTGATCCCACATCGCGGACGATTGAGGGCCGGGGAGTGAGACCGCGCTGCTCAGGGCCGCTCAGTACGCCTCGACGACCTGGACCTCTTCCTCCGTGATCTCGCCCTCGACGATACGGAACGAACGGAACTGGAACTCGCCGGCCCCGTCGGTGTCGGCGGTGGAGACGAGGACGTAGTGGGCGCCCGGCTCGTTCGCGTAGGAGATGTCGGTGCGGGAGGGGTAGGCCTCGGTCGCCGTGTGGGAGTGGTAGATGACCACCGGCTCCTCGTCGCGGTCGTCCATCTCGCGGTAGAGCTTGAGCAGATCGCCGGAGTCGAACTCGTAGAACGTGGGCGACATGGCCGCGTTCAGCATCGGGATGAAGCGCTCGGGGCGGTCCGAGCCCGCCGGGCCCGCGACCACGCCGCACGCCTCGTCGGGGTGGTCCTTGCGCGCGTGGGCGACGATCTGGTCGACGAGGGCCTGGGTGAGGGTCAGCATGCTGGTCAGGATAAGCAGAAGGGCCGTTCCGTACCGAGGGTTGGTACGGAACGGCCCATATGCCGGACGCCCTGAGCGGCAGCCGCGGGGGGTGCCACGAGTACTCCCCGCGGCTGGGCGTCCTGTCGGGTTCGTCAGCCGACCTTCTCGAACTCCGTGTCACGGCGTTCGGCGATCTGCGGGTTGCGGCTCTTGAGGATCGCCCAGCCGACACCGAGGGCGACGGCCCAGCCGGCCGCGACGTACAGGCAGACCCGCGCGTCCTTGTCGTACGCGATCATGAAGGTCACGCCGATGAGGAAGAGGAGCGCGACCCAGCTGAAGAGCGCACCGCCGGGGGCGGGGAAGGACGAGGCGCGCAGCCGGCCCGCGTCGACCGCGGCGCGGTAGCGGATGTGGCTGACGAGGATCATCATCCAGGTCCAGATGCCTGCCGCGGTGGCGACGGAGGTGACGTAGAGGAACGCCTTCTCCGGGACGACGTAGTTCAGGACGACGCCGATGCCCATGAGCGCCACGGAGACCGAGATGCCGACGGCGGGCGTCTTGCGGGAGTTGAGCTTGCCGAAGGCCTGCGGTGCCTCGCTGTTGGAGGCGAGGTCGCGCAGCATCCGGCCGGTCGAGTACATGCCCGAGTTGCAGGACGACAGGGCCGCGGTGAGCACCACGAAGTTGACGATGCCCGCGGCGAGCGGGATGCCGATCTTGCCGAAGGCGTGGACGAACGGGCTCTCCCCGGCGGAGAACTCGGTCCACTTGACGACGGAGAGGATCACCAGCAGCGCGCCGACGTAGAAGACGATGATGCGCCAGGGCAGGGTGTTGATGGCCTTGGGCAGGGTCTTCTCGGGGTTCTCGGACTCGCCCGCGGTGACGCCGACGAGCTCGACGGCGAGGTAGGCGAACATGACGCCCTGGAGCGTCATCAGGCTGGAGCCGATGCCGTTCGGGAAGAAGCCGTCGTGCGACCAGAGGTTGGAGACGGTGGCGGTGTCACCGGCGTCGGAGAAGCCGAGGGTGAGCACGCCGAGGCCGATGACGATCATGCCGATGATGGCCGTGACCTTGATCATCGAGAACCAGAACTCGACCTCGCCGAAGATCTTGACGGAGATCAGGTTGACGCCGAAGAGCACCACGAGGAACACCAGGGCACTGACCCACTGAGGGATCTCCGGGAACCAGAAGTGGATGTAGATCGCGGCGGCCGTGAGTTCGGCCATGCCGGTGACCACCCACATGAGCCAGTACGTCCAGCCCGTGACGAACCCGAAGAACGGGCCGAGGAACTCGCGGGCGTACTCGGCGAAGGAGCCGGAGACGGGCCGGTAGAGGAGCAGCTCGCCCAGGGCCCGCATGATGAAGAAGATGACGACGCCCGCGAGGGCGTACATGAGGATGATGCTGGGGCCGGCCTTCGCGATGTTCGCTCCGGCGCCCATGAACAGGCCGACGCCGATGGCGCCGCCGATGGCGATCATCTGGACCTGGCGACTGCCGAGTCCGCGCTCGTACCCCTCTTCGGGGACGTTTTCCGTGTCGACCTGCGCAGAGGTCATGTGTGGTGCGCCTTTCTCCATGCCGATCCGGGCCTCGCGTCGGCCTCGGATCGGGTCTCGATCCCCCCGGAATGATGGAGCTGAGCCGACCTCGGGAGGTCGCTCGTGCCTGGCCGACGGTTGTCGGCTCGGTGGCGCACCCGGCCGAACATTCGGGTGGTGTCGGCCGGGCGGTCGTGAAGATTTATCACGGCCGCAACATTGATCACATGGCTGATTTGTGACGCACCGCACAGGGAGAACCGGACAAAGCGCGGCCGAAGACGGCATAGGAGGCGGGCGCGGTGACGCGATCGTTATCCGGATTTGAGTGTCCTCTGAGCGAACACCGATCGGTCACCCACCGGTCACAAGACCTGCACTGATCAGGGCATAAGCGTTCCGACCAGCGTCTCCTGGAGTCCACCGAGCCACAGATAGGCCATCACCATCGGCTTGCGCGGGTCCTCGTCCGGGAGGCGATAGAGGAGATCGCTGTCCTCCTCGTCGGTGATTTCCAGCCGCGAGCCGATCGCGAGCCGCAGATCGTTCAGGGCGCTCAGCCACTGCTGGGACTCCTCCGGCGACAGCTTCAGCACGGCACCGCCCTCACCGACCGAGGCCGAGGAGAGCGCGTCCAGGGAGCGGATCACCGCGAGGGCGTTGTCCCGCTTGCCGGCCCGCAGGTCGTTCTCGGTGTAGCGGCGGAACTCCGCGGAGTACGCCCGCTGCTCTTCGGCGTCGCGCGGCGAGGAGGGCTGCTCGGGGTCGCTGTAGGCGTCCGGGAAGAGCCGCTTGAGCACCGGGTCGGCGGGCGGCTCGCTCGGGCCCTCCGCGAACAGCTCGGCGAGCGGGTCGTCGGGGGTGTCCTCGGCGGGGCCGGGGCCGATGAGCTCCAGGAGCTGGACGGCCAGCGACCGGATGATGGAGATCTCGACGTCGTCGAGGGCGACGGCCGCGCCGCCGCCGGGAAGCGGTTCGAAGGTTCCGGGCATGAACGCCTTTTCGCTGCTGGGCGGGCTGCTGGCTACTTGCGGTCCTGCTGGAGAGTGGCCCACAGGCCGTAGCCGTGCATGGCCTGCACGTCGCGCTCCATCTCCTCGCGGCTGCCGCTGGAGACGACCGCCCGGCCCTTGTGGTGGACGTCCATCATGAGCTTGGTGGCCTTGTCCTTGGAGTAGCCGAAATACGTCTGGAAGACGTACGTCACATAGCTCATGAGGTTGACCGGGTCGTTGTGGACGATGGTGACCCAGGGGACGTCCGGCTCGGGGACGGCGAAAACCTCCTCCGCCGGCTCGGTGCGTTCGATCTCCAGGGGTGCGGGTGACGTCACATGCCCATGCTGCCACCCGAGGGGGGTAGTCGCACAAACGGGCCTGGAAGCAAGGCGATCGCGTCACCGAAAGGCGCAATCGTCAGACTGACGAAATGGGGGTAGCATCCCTGCCATGAACACAGCGGACCTTGGGCTGCCGGTGGACGTTCCCTCGACGGCGCTCTTCACGGACCAGTACGAGCTGACGATGCTGCGGGCCGCGCTCGCGGCGGGCACGGCCGAGCGGCGGAGCGTGTTCGAGGTCTTCACCCGGAGGCTTCCGAACGGGCGCCGCTACGGCGTCGTGGCGGGCACCGGGCGGGTGCTGGACGCGGTGGAGAACTTCCGCTTCGACCCGGGCGTCCTCGGCTTCCTGCGCGAGCGGAAGATCGTGGACGAGCAGACCCTCGAATGGCTCTCCGGCTACCGCTTCAGCGGGGACATCTGGGGCTACCCCGAGGGCGAGGTGTACTTCCCGGGCTCACCGATCATGCGGGTCGAGGGCACCTTCGCCGAGTGCGTGATGCTGGAGACGGTGATCCTTTCGATCCTCAACCACGACTCGGCGATCGCCGCGGCGGCCTCGCGGATGTCGTCGGCCGCCGGTGGCCGGCCGCTGATCGAGATGGGCGCCCGGCGCACGCACGAGCTGGCGGCGGTGGCGGCCTCCCGGGCCGCGTACGTCGGCGGCTTCGCGACCACCTCCGACCTCGCCGCCGGTTTCCGCTACGGCATCCCGACCGTCGGCACCTCCGCGCACGCCTTCACCCTGCTGCACGACAGCGAGCGGGACGCCTTCCAGGCCCAGGTGAACACGCTGGGCCGGGGCACGACCCTGCTCGTCGACACGTACGACGTCGCCGAGGCCGTCCGCACGGCCGTGGAGGTCGCCGGCACCGACCTGGGGGCCGTGCGGATCGACTCCGGCGATCTGCTGCTGGTGGCGCACCGGGTGCGGCAGCAGCTCGACGAGCTGGGCGCGACCGGCACGAAGATCACCGTGACGTCGGACCTGGACGAGTACGCGATCGCCTCGCTGGCGGCGGCGCCGGTGGACGCGTACGGCGTCGGTACGCAGCTCGTGACCGGCTCCGGGCATCCGACGTCCTCGATGGTCTACAAGCTGGTCGCGCGGGCCGAGTCCACCGACCCGAAGGCACCGCTGGTGCCGGTGGCGAAGAAGTCGACCGGGGGCAAGACGTCGGTGGGCGGGCGCAAGTGGGCCGCGCGGCGACTGGACGCGTACGGGGTGGCCGAGGCCGAGGTGATCGGCACGGGGCCGGTACCGGCCGGGCTCGCGGACCGGCAGCTCCTGGTGGAGCTGGTCAAGAGCGGTGAGGTCGTGGCCCGGGAGCCGCTGGACACGGTCCGGGACCGGCACGCGGCCGCTCGCGCGGGGCTTCCGATGTCGGCGACGCAGCTCTCGCGCGGGGAGCCTGTCATTCCGACGGAGTACGTGCACGTGGCCTCGGGTAGCTAATTGCGGTGTGCCGCGATGCGCCGACCCGTGCCCCCTCCCGCCCTCTCCCCCCTGTCAATAGGCTCGGAAGTTCACCGGCCGGGCTTGCCGACCTCATAGCCGAAGGACACCGACCATGCGCCGCGCCTTGATCGTCGTAGACGTGCAGAACGACTTCTGCGAGGGGGGCAGCCTCGCGGTGGCCGGTGGTGCCGATGTGGCTGCCGCCGTCACGGAGCTGATCGGGCAGGCGGCCGGGTCCGGCTACCAGCATGTCGTGGCCACCCGCGACCACCACATCGCTCCCGGCGGCCACTTCTCCACGAACCCGGACTACGTCCACTCCTGGCCCGCGCACTGCGTCGCGGGCACGGAGGGCGTCGGCTTCCACCCCAACTTCGCCCCCGCGGTCGCCTCCGGGTCGATCGATGCCGTGTTCGACAAGGGGGCGTACTCGGCGGCGTACAGCGGTTTCGAGGGAGCGGACGAGAACGGCACGAACCTGGCCGACTGGCTCCGCTCCCGCGAGGTGACCGAGGTGGACGTGGTCGGCATCGCCACGGACCACTGCGTACGCGCCACAGCCCTGGACGCGGCCCGGGAGGGCTTCCGCACGCAGGTCCTCCTGGACCTGACGGCCGGAGTCTCCCAGGAGACCACCGAGCGGGCCCTGGAGGAACTGCGCGAGGCGGGCGTGGAACTGTCCGGAAAGCCGGTCGTCCAGTAGGAAGCGACTGCCCCGGCCCGGGCCGGATCCGGGGCGGGCCTCGGCGCCGACCGGCGCTGCCCGCCGTCGCCCCGGCAGACGCACGGACCCCAGCCGCCGCATGGGCCCCGGGCACGGGCGTATCCGGCTGAGTCGGCAGGATGATCACACCCGACCGAGACCGCCGGCAGCCCCGGGTGGGACATGTCCCACTGCATGCCGAGCCGCCGCAGGGCGACGCGGACGTGGCCCTGGCCGTGGGGCGGCCCGACAGACGCCTCATGGGTCCGGGCACGGGCGTATCCGGCTGGGTCGGCTGGATGATCCACTCGGCCGAGACCGCCGACAGGCCCGGGCGGGACATGTCCCACTGCATGCCGAGCCGCCGCAGGGCGACGCGGACGTGGCCCTGGCCGTGGGGCGGCCGACAGACGCCTCATGGGCCCGGGCACGGGCGTATCCGGCTGAGTCGGCAGGATGATCACACCCGACCGAGACCGCCGGCAGCCCCGGGTGGGACATGTCCCACTGCATGCCGAGCCGCCGCAGGGCGACGCGGACGTGGCCCTGGCCGTGGGGCGGCCGACAGACGCCTGATGGGCCCAGGCAAGGGCGTATCCGGCTGAGTCGGCAGGATGATCACACCCGGCCGAGACCGAAGACAGGCCCGGGTGGGGCATGTCCCCACTGCGTGCCGAGCCACTGCGGGGCGTCCCGGACGTGGTCCTGGCCGTGGGAACACGCCCGGCCGGGCAGGGGCGGGTCCGGCTGTGGGTCGGGCCGCAGTGGGTGGATCCCGGTCCGGGTCTGGTGCGGGATGGCCACGGGCCACCGGGCAAGGGGTCGTCCGGCTGGGTCAGCGGGCCGTCAGGCGCCCTGAGCCCCCGGGGCCTTGTCCCACCGCGGGCCGAGCACGCGGCGCTCGTGGGGCCGACCCGCAGTGGGATGGGGCGGCGGCCCGGTCGGGCGTGGGCCCGCTCCCAGTGGAGGTCCCGGCGTCAGGTCTGGGCCGTCGGGCGTCTCAGGAGGGATCTGATCGGGCGCCACAGTTCCGTGGTGAGGTCCGGGGCCAGGACACCGTTGTCAGGGGCCGTGCGCCATATGAGGCCGTCGGGGTGGTGGAGGACCGCCGTGATCTCGTCGGGGCTCGGCGGGGCGGCGTTGCCGCGCAGGTAGACCGCCCGCAGGCCCAGATTGCGGAGCCTGGTCAGGGCTCGGGCGCGGTTGGCCGAGTGGACGAGCACGCGGACACAGCCGGGGCCGTCGGCGGCGGGGCTGGGCAGGTTCAGTGCCACCACCACCGTGCCGTTCGGCAGCTTGCAGAAGCCTCCTACGGCCATGCTGTCATCCCCCCGCGTCGGTCGGTGTCAATAAGAGAACCACAGGACGCACCTAAACACGGATCGGCGGTGACCCGCCAGTGGGTCACCGCCGATCATGCTCTGAGCTGGGAGAACGCGTTTTACTTCGCTGCGGGGGCGACCTCGAGCTCGATCGTCGAGCCGTTCTTCGCCTCCTTGATGATCTTGATCTTCGTGTTGGTGTCAGTGATCTTGACGCCGCCGGTCTTGTTCGTCTCGTCGTAGTAGGTGTTCTTCCGGTCGTTGAAGACCGACACCCCCTTCGACGACTTGATCTTGGTTGCGACGTCCGCGTTGTGCAGCTTGATGCCGTCCGTGCCGTAGAGGCTGAAGGGCGAGTCGTAGGCCTGGATGCGGTTGCGCATCAGCGAGCCGTCGGACCACTTCATCGCCTTCGGGTGCGAGTCGATCGGCAGCAGCAGACCGGTGCCCGGGTGGACGCTGGTGTTGTTGTCCGCCTGGGAGGTGTCCCACTTCCAGATCAACAGACCGTTCTGGTACGGGTAGTGCTCCACCCAGTCCGGACGGGTCGTGGAGAAGCCGAAGTTGTACGGGCCGACCTTGAGGGTCTTGTCGTACGACACGTACTGGCGGTTCTCGGCGATGTAGTACTGCGCGTAGTCCTTGGTGAAGGACGCGCCCATGCGGGAGAAGCCCTTCGTCGTCCAGGCCGCGTCCGCGGACTCGGCGTCGTCGGAGAAGACGGCGGCACCGTCGGCGGTGACGGTGATGCTGTCGGCCGCGAAGCCCTTCATCGCCAGGCCACCGTCGGTCTGGTAGCGGAAGCGCAGGTCGATCTTCTTGCCCGCGTAGGCGTCCAGCGGGAACGCCAGCTTCTTGTACGCGTCGACCGTGCCGGTCAGCGCCGGCTTGTCGCTGCCGTCACGCGGGATCGGCTGACCGTCCACCGTGCCGTCCAGGGCGGTCCAGTTGGCGCCGCCGTCGGTCGAGACCTCGGCGTAGAGGTAGTCGTAGTTGGCCTCGATCTCGTACCAGCCGTCGAGGGTCAGCGACGCCGACTTCTTGCCGGTCAGGTCGACGGACCGGGTCAGCGTGTTCTTGAGGTCGTTGCCGCTGCCGCTCCACCACTGGGTGGCGCCCTGGGCCGGGGTGACGAGCTCGGTGGTGACGGCCTTCTTCGGCAGCTCCACCACGAGGCCCTGCTTGTGCTTCGTGTTGTACTCGGCGACCCCCAGCTTGTGCCACGAGTTCGTCGCGGCCTTCGCGGTGTCGTACTTGAGCCAGCCGAGCTGGAGCTTGTCCCAGGCGGTCATGTCGCCGGGCAGGTCACCGATCTCGTTCTTGCCGGTGCCGAGCCAGGAGCCGGAGGACATCAGGGTCCAGAAGCCGGTGGAGTTGTCGCCGGCGCCGGTGGTGTCGTAGTGGTCCGGCAGGCCGAGGTCGTGGCCGTACTCGTGGGCGTAGACGCCGAGTCCGCCGTTCTCCGGCTGGACGGTGTAGTCGCCGACCCAGATGCCGGTGTCGCCGATCTTGGCGCCGCCGAGCTTGTTGTCCGCGGGGCCGGTGGCGCCGGCGTCGGTGCCGAAGGCGTACCAGCGGTGGGCCCAGATCGCGTCGGTGCCCTGCACGCCGCCGCCCGCCGACTCGTCCTCACCGGCGTGCACGACCTGGAAGTGGTCGATGTAGCCGTCGGACTCGTTGAAGTCGCCGTCGCCGTCGAAGTCGTAGCGGTCCCACTGGTCGTACTTCTTGACGTCCGCCTTGATCTCGGCGTCGGTCCTGCCGGCCGCCTTCTGCTGGGCGACCCACGCGTTCAGACCGTCACTGACGACGTTCCACACGCTCGGGCAGTTGGTGTCGCCGCAGGCGTTGTTGCCGTAACGGGCCTCGTTGTAGGGGACCTTGACCCAGTCGGAGACCTCACCCTCGACCGAGTAGCGGCCGGAGGACTGCTTCTCGTAGTACTTCTTGACCGACTCGGTGTTCTTGCCGGTGCCGAAGTAGAGATCCTCGAAGTACTTCTGGTTGTAGTCCGCCCGCCAGGCCGTGGAGTTGTCCTTCTTGCGGTCCGGCTTGGCTATCTTGTTGTGCAGCGGGCCCGGGGTGCCGCCGTACTTGCTGTCGATCTGGTCGCCGAACTCGACCAGGATCGTGAAGATCTTGTCGGTCTTCTCGCGGCCGAGCTCGACGTACTTGCTGTCGCCCTTCTTGCTCTTGAGCTGGACGACCTTGGAGCCCTCACGGTTCTTGACCGTGGACTTGCCGGATATGACCTGGTTCAGGGCCTCTTGGCGCTGCGCCTCCTGGGTCTTGCTCAGCGGTCCATCGAGGTTGTGCTCGTCGTGCTTGTGCTCCGCCGGGTCGTGCCGGTCCACGGTGGTGGACCGGGGAGCGGAGGCGTCGTCGGCCTGCGCCACCGCATAGGTGGAGACGGTGGCGGTGGCCGCCGCGAGCGCCACACCGATGGCGGCCGCTCTGAACGTCCAGGGTCTACTGGTCACTTGAGTTCCTCCCCCGCGTCCGGGCGCGCGGGGGAAGGGGCCTCGTATGTGCAGGAGTCCGCGCGCGCGTGATCAACGCGTGTAGTCAAGTGACGACATTTGACTAGAGGTTAAGCAGAAAAGACAGACCTTGACTTGGACAGGTCAAGTGCACTATGCGGAGTCCACGTTCGTTTTGCGGACAACCAACCGCATGCCCGTCTGGCAGCAGGCGCGCGCATATGTCCACTAGGTGGACGCCATGACCCCGTGCGCCCCCTGTGCTCCGGACCTGTTGATTAGGTCACGCTTACCGGCCGTTCCGCTCGGGCACCCTGCCCGTGAGAATGTCACTTGGCGGAACGCTGGGTAAGCGGCGGAAAGCCAGGCCGACACCCCCGTGGACCCCACTTTCGAGGACATGATGGCCATGCCCCGTCCGACTGCCGCACAGCTCGCCTACGGTTCGTGCACCGTGATCTTCTCGACCCTCGCCATGCTGCTGCTGTCCCAGACGAGTTCGGGTCCGGGGATCGCGATCATCGCCCTCGCCGCGCTCGCCCTCGGGCTGCTGGTCGCCATGACGGTGCCGCTGCCCGGCAAACGCCAGGCCGCGGTGGAACAGCCCGCCCCCGCGGAACCCCTACGGGCCTCGGTCCCCGCACCGGCCCCGGAGCCGGTACGCGAGCGGGCGGCCTCCTGACCGCCGGCTGATCCCGCTGCGCGGTGGCGCGACTGCCTCAACCGGTGCTGACCACGACCGTCTTGGCCGCCTTGTCGTGCAGGCCCTGCTTGTAGGGCCGGTCGAAGAAGCTCCAGCCACCGCAGATCGCGGTCCAGACACACGCGCAGCAGAAGGCGAACGGGATCCACAGCACCGCGGCACGCATCAGCGAGTTCTGCACGGAGGGCGTGTTGCCGTTGTCGAGGTTGGCCACGCGCATGCGCAGCAGCTTCTTGCCGAGGGTCTGGCCGGTCCTGGCGGTCAGGACGGTGTCGTAGGCGATGTAGAGGACGGCGGCGACCCCCGACTGCCAGAAGGACTTGCCGACCTCGATGCGGTCGCTGTCCACGTCGTACTCGTTGACGTTGAAGCCCCAGGTGATCAGCCAGACGACGACGCCCACCAGGATCATGTCGATGATGCGGGCGAGCGTGCGCTTGCCGCTGTCGGCGAGCGGGGGCATTCCGGCGAGGGGGTCGGTGGGGTAGGAGCCGCCGCCGTACGGGTCCCCGCCGTAGGGACCGCCGCCGGGGCCACCGGACGGCCCGCCGCCGCCCTCGTACGGCGGGGGTTGGCTGCCGTAGGGCGAGCCCGCGCCCTCACCGGGCGGCTCGTTCGGGGGCTGCTTCCTGAACGGGTCGTCTTCCGGGGGCTGCTGCCCGGAGCCGGGGGGCGGTTCACTGCTCATGGCCCGAGTCGACCGCGAACCCCCAGCCTCCGCATCCGGCAGACGGCCGTCCGAGCTACTCAGCCCGCCACGAACGTGTGTGCGGCCTTGTCGTGCCAGCACTGGCGCCACGGCTTGTCGAAGAGGCACCAGGCGACGCCGACGATCCCGACGACGAGGAGCCCGGGCACGCTGTAGACCAGCCAGCGGCGCAGGGCGGAGCCGAAGCCCGGGGCCTCGTGGCCCTCGATGTCCCGGACGTCGAGACCCATCAGCTTCTTGCCGAGGGTGCGGCCCCACTTGGCGGTGGGCAGCACCTCGGAGACGACGCCGACGAGCAGCAGGACGGCCACGATGATGCCGAGATAGACCGACGTGGTGCCGTCGAGCAGCCAGACCGTGACGGTCTCGCCGGAGAGCTTGGCCGCGTCGATCTTCTCGTTGACGTGGTCGATCGCCTTGGTGCCGAGCGGCACGGCGGCCGCGGCGGTGACGCCCAGCAGGACGACGGTGTCCAGCAGCCGGGCGGCCAGACGCTTGCCGAGCCCGGCGGGGCGGGCCGACGCCTGGCGCCGGGCGGCCGCCTGGAACAGGTCCTCGGTCGGCGGCTTCCAGGGCGCGACGGGCTGCTCGTCGCCGGTGCCGGCGAGCCGGTGCACCTGCTGCGCCCAGGACGACTGACCGCCGCCGGGGCCCGCGCTGAGGGGGGTGGCCCCCTGCTGGGGTCCGCCGGACTGCGGGGGAACGGTGGGGGCCGCCTGGGGCCCGGACAGCGCCGTCGGGGCGGCCGAAGAGGACTGGGCGCCCGGCTGCGCGGCGGCCCGGGCGGCGGCCGCCTTGCCGGCACCGAAGCCGGGCCCTGCGGCATTGGCCCCGGATCCGGCCGCGCCGGGCTGTGTGCCGAAGGCGGGTCCGGCCGGGTTGCCACCGGAACCGGCCGGGCCGGTCTGACCGCCGAAGGCGGGCCCGGCCGAGCCACTGCCGGCTGCCCCGAAGCCCCCGGATCCCGCATTGCCGTCAGAGGCCGCCGGGTTCCCCGTGCCCTGGCGCGGCGAGACCGCGCGGAACGTCATCGTGCCCTCGTCGGGAGCGTCGGCGGATGCCGCCGCCCCTCCCCCGGACTTCGTCGGGCGGCGGAAGACGAACGTGCTGCCGGCGGACGCGGCGTCCGCCTCCTGGCCGGCGGAGTCTCCGTCAGGCGCGGGGTCGGCGTGCGGCACCCTCGGGTCGGATCCCTGCGCGGCGGCGGCCCCTTGTGCCCCCTGCGGGGCGCCCCAGGAGACGCGGCGGTCCTGGTCGCCGCCGAAGCC
>NZ_JBHUQX010000191.1:0-17044 GCF_042674225.1 Streptomyces sp. NPDC056948 | reverse complement strand
CCTTGCGGACGGTCGGTTGCGTCATCCTCAGCTGCCCTGTTCGATCAGCTCGTTCGCCTTGGACTGTGCCTCCTTCAGAGCGTCCTCGGCGCTCTTCTTGCCCTGCATGGCGAGCTGGATCTGGGCCGAGATGGCGTTCAGCTCACCGGGTGTCAGGGCGATCTCGTCGGCCGTGGCGGTCTTGCGGTCACTGGCGACGATCTTGCGGGCCTCGGCGAAGGGGTCGTCGCCCTTGACCGACTGGAAGAACGGGTCGTTCAGGGAGGCCGTGGTGGAGGGGAAGATGACGACGTTCGGGTCCTTGGCCCAGCCGAGCTGGTTCTCGGCGTTCGTCAGGGACTGCGCGAAGGCCAGTGCCGTCGAGGCGTTCTTGCTGGTGGACGCGACGCCGACGTACTGCGGGGCGCCGACGGTGTGGCCGAGGGCGTCGAGCATGAAGGGGGCGACGCCGGTCTTCTTGTAGACGCTCGGGTTGTTCTGCTGGATGAACCGCAGGAAGTTGGGGTTGGTGGGGCCGTAGACGAGCTTGCCCTGGCCGTAGACGTTGGCCGGGTCCTGTGTGGAGGACAGGGAGTCCCTGGGCATGCCGCCGGCCTTGTAGAGCTTGGCCATGGCCTCGACCCACTGCGCGGTCTTCGGGTCGTCGGCGAAGGTGAACTTCTTGCCGTCGGCCGAGAGGATCTCGATGCCCATCTGCTGCCAGTCGGCCGGGATGCGCAACTGCGGGTTGGCGAGGAACGCGTAGTACTTGCCGCCGGAGGCCTTGGCGACCTTCTCCGCGTCGTCGAACAGGCCGAGCACGGTCGTCGGAGGTTTGGCCGGGTCCAGGCCCGCCTTCTTCATCAGGTCGGTGTTGAACGTCTGCACGATGCCGCCGGAGTACCAGGGCAGCACGCTGTGCACCTTCTTGCCGTCCGCGTCGGCGTACATGCTGGACTTCCACAGCGCGGGGACGAACGGCTTGCCCGCGTCCGGGGCCTTGTCGTCCAGGTTGAGCAGGTAGCCGTTCTTCGTCAGCGCCACCGCCGTGTTGACGTTGATGTTCACCACGTCCGGGAGCGTGCAGCCCTGCGCGTCGGCGACCAGGCGCTGGGTGAAGGTGGCGTCGCCCGGGTCGTCGATCCAGTTGACCTCGGTGCCGGGATGCGCCTGCTCGAAGGCGTCGATGACGCCGTTGAAGTACTTCCCGAAGTCCTTCTTCAGGTTGGTGGTCTGGAACGTGATCTTTCCCTTGACCTCGCCGGAGAGCTTGCCGGAACCGACGTTGCCCTTGTCGACCTTGCAGCCGCCGGCCGTGGCGTCACCGCCGTCGGAACCACCGCCGGACAGGCCGCAGCCGGCGGCCGTCAGGGTCAGGACGACCAGACAGGTCAGGGATCCGGTGAGTCTTCTTGCGCGCATTGCTGCCCTCCTGGGACCAGTCATCGCTGGATCGAGTCGCTGGCTCAAATCACCAAGTTGGACTTCGATTGATGAAAATGTGGACCAGAATTCATCGGAGGTCAATGGTTTTGCTCAGTGGCGGTGTTCGTGGTCCTGGTGCGTGGGGTCGCCGGGGTGTTCGTAGCCCTCGGCGTACTCGACGTCCGCCCGGGCCTTGTCGAGCCAGGCGAAGAAGGCGCGGTGGGCTGCGGCTCGGCGTAGTTCGCGTTCGATGCCGTGGCGTACGTGCGTGTATGGATGGATGTCCGTGGGAGCCGGTTCGCCGTAGGGGTCGACGCCGCGTCGTAGGGCCTCGGGGGTGAGGAAGCGGTCCCGGTTGCGGGTGTAGTAGTCCTGTACGGCCGTTTCCGGGATGACCTGCTCGTGTTCCAGGTCGGCCAGGAGGGCTCGGGCGGTGGGGGAGTGAGCCAGGGCTGCGGCGACGATGCTGCCGAGGTCGGCGATGTCCGTTTCGGAAATGGTGAGCATGACGGCCGGGGAGATGTCCGCTGGGGGTGGTAGGCCACGTTCTGCGCAGGCGTGGCGTGCGAGTTCGTGGATGAGGACGACCTGCGTTGCCCAGCGCCGTTGTTGGCGGTGTCGTCTTGCGGGTGCGGCGGTGTTGTGGCTGGTCGCGCAGTTCCCCGCGCCCCCAGAGGGCGATGTGCCGCCGCCAATCAGAAAAGCTGCCACCCGTTCCTTCGGGATCGTTTCGCCCCGGACGCGCGCCGCGTGATCTTCCGTCATGGCGTCACCACCAGCTCCACCGCCTTCGTGTACGCCACGCAGCCGTGCCAGGCGATCTTCGCCATCAGCCAGTACGACCCGGGCGGCACCGCGTCGCCGTCCACCTCGATCACCGACTCGACCCGCTCCCCGCCGGGCACCGCGAAGCCCTGGCAGCCCGGGGTGACTCCGGGCCAGGTGCCCCAGGAGGACACGGCCCAGATCGTGCCGTTGACCGGGCCCCGTGTGGGGTTTCGCAGGGTCACGGGGACCCGGGCCCGCTCTCCCCGGCGGACGGACACCCGCTCGACTCCCAGATCCGCCGACAGGGTCGGGCCCGTGTGCCCGTCCCGCACGTCCAGTGCGACCACGTCCTCGTACGTCTGGCCGCCGTACGACAGCCGGGCGGCGAGCCGGTGGCGGCCGGGGGCGGCTTCCGGGGGTGGGGTCACCGTGATGTCCGTGAGGGTGAAGCCGCCGGGGGCGAGGGCGTAGGGGAGTTCGGCGGGGTCGGTGGTCCAGCCGGGTGGGGCCTCGAAGGTCACCGTGCCCGACACCGGGGCGTCGGTGAGTTCCGAGGAGACCCGGACGGTCGCCGTGACCGGGCCGTCGGCGGTGAGGGTGGTGGGGGAGAGGTAGACCGCGACGGGCATGTTGCCGCGTGGGGCGGGGCCGGAGTTGTGCAGCCAGTAGCGGGTGGCGATCGGCTGGGCGGGCTCGTGGGCGTCGATGCCCGGCCCGGAGGCGAGGTCCGGCGCGTGGGCCGGGGTGGCCTGGATCGTGGCGACCTCGAAGCCGGTGAGGTCGGCTTGGAGAGCGCCGTCCCTGTCCGGGGCGAGGGGCTCCCCGGGCGTCTCCAGGACGTCGGCGCGGGCGCCCGCCGACCAGGGGACCGGTCCGGTCAGCCGGGCCCGCACCGGGCGTCCGTCGGCCTCGTGCACGCGGACGACGATGCCCTGCCCCGGATCCACGGGTGCCGCGCTGCCCCGGGCCAGCGGGGAGCCGAGCGGCTTGAGCGCGTCGAGCAGCACCTCGCCGTCGGATTCCAGGCTCAGTAGAGCACCTTCCCTCGGGAGGGCACCGGAGGACCGCCGCAGCCGTGCCGTCAGCGGGCGGTTGTACGCGTGGCCGGCCCGGGGCAGGCGCAGTTCGCGCCAGTCGCCCGGGCCCGCGACGACGGCGTACTCGAAGGTGTGCGACCAGCGCTGGAGCTGGAACCCCGAGCCGTCGGGGGCGGTCCGGCGCGGCGGGTCCACCCAGATCCCGGACGGCCAGCCGGTGCAGGAGCGCATCAGGGACATGTAGAGGTCGCCGGAGGAGGTGACCACGCAGCCGGGCGTGCCACGGTTGAGGACGGCGAAGCCGCGCCCGTCCCAGGCGTCACCGGGCGGCAGGGCCTCGCCGCCACCGGCGGCCGTGGCCGTCACCGTGAAGTCGTCCAGGTCGGCGACGATCGCGTCGACCGCCTTGGCGTCGTCCTCCGGGCGGGCGCCCGCCACCACGAGCAGCGGCAGGCGCTCCAGGTCGCGCAGGTCGGCCCCGGGAATCCACTCCTCGCGCAGAGAGGCGCGCGGCGCGACCCAGACGGTGGCCACGCCCCCCTCGGCGAGCTGACGCCTGAGTTCCCGCCCGGCCGCCGGGTCCCAGCCGAGCGCCTCGGCGACCACGGAGTTGCGGTCGGGGCCACCGACGGCGATCCGGATGTCGGGGAGGTTCGAGTCGACCTCCAGATCGCCGTAGCGGGGTCCGCCCGCGATGGTCGAGGTCGCCGTGACCCCGGCCCGGACCAGGGCCGCCGCGAGCGGGGTGCCGAGGTCGCCCGCCATGTCCCAGTCGGCGTAGACGAGTTCGGCGACGCCGATCGAGCGGTGCCCGAGGAGCGTGCCGGAGTCGTCGTGCACGGCGACCCGTGCGGTGGAGCCGAGGCCGAACCAGGTGTTCGCCGGGTTGTCCAGCGTCCACGGGAACCGCTCGCTGTCCACCTCCACGAACCCGAACCCGCGCCCGATCACCGCGTCCGCCACCTCGTGCACCGGCAGCCCGCCCCGCACGTCCGACGGCCAGCGCACCCGGATCAGCCGGTCGGCGCCGTCGTACCCGTCGACGGTCGTGGTGACGTCGAGCCGGTCGACTCCCTGCCACAGCGTCAGACGCTGGGTGCAGCGGAAGAGGCCGAGGTCGGCGGTGACCGTGATCCGGGAACCGGCGGCGGAGTGCTCGGCGTACACCTCGGCGGTCACGTCCCGGCTGCGGGCGGCGGTTGTGCCGGTCGGGGTGAGATGCCAGGGGCCCTCACCGAAGCGCGGGTGCCTCGGGTACTCCTCCTGGACGACGATCTCGTTGCCGATGTCCCCGGGCCGCAGCAGCTCCCGGCCGCCCTCGGCCCGCGCGCGCAGACTGCTGACGCCACCGCCGCGTGCCGGGTCGACCGTCACCTCGTAGAACTCGTTGCGGATGGTGAGGCCCTCGCCCGGCGTCCAGCCGGGGACCGATCCCTCGGCGAGCGGAAGCGCCTTGAGACCCATGCCGGGTACCTCCGGGACGACGACATGGAGGCGGCCGTCCTCGCGGACCGCGGGGAGTCCCCGGGGGACCAGCCCCGGGTCGTCGACCGTCAGCACGTCCCGCCGCGCCCAGGTCGCGGAGTTGAACACGACCAGGTCGGGGCCGTCGCCGGGTGCGACCTGGTCGGCCAGGGCCTGGGTCGCGTCGGCGTGCACGCTCCCGGCCAGGTCGTGCAGCTCCCGCCAGCCGGTCATCAGGTCGATGTACACCTGGTCCGACTCCGAGCCGGTGATGGCGTCGTGGTGGGCGCCGTAGACGAGCTGCCGCCAGGCCTTGTCCAGGGCCGCGTCCGGATAGGGGTGCCCGGTGACGAGCGAGGCGAGCGTCGCCCAGGCCTCGGCGTCGGCGAGCAGCGACTCGCCGTGGCGCTGGGCCTGCTTGGTGTCGATGTAGGAGACGTCCTTGCCCGTGTAGACCGGGTTCATGTCGCGGGTCTGCGGGGAGGCCTTGCGGCCCTCCGCCTCCAGTTCCGCGCGGACGGCGGCGAAGAAGTCCCGGGGGATCGCGCTGATGAACCGCGGCCACACGTACCGGGCGTTCCAGTCGCGGTGGATGTCCATGACCCAGCGGCACGGCGGCGCGTAGTCCCCGCCCACCGGCAGCAGCACGTTGCGGGTGAGCGCGACCTGCTTGAGCCGCTGGAACAGCTTGTACGCGGCGGCGTTCGCCTCCGGCAGGGTGGGCGCGTTGTCGATCGCCCAGCCGGCGCCGTAGTGGTTGACCATGTACGCGGTCAGCAGGCCGCGCCCCGACGGGGCGATCCAGTCGAACTCGGCCGGGAACTGCATCCGGCCCGGGTCCCTCGGCTCCTCGCCGAACACCGACAGCGTCGGCCCCCACTGGTGGAACGGCCCGCGCGCCCACGAACTGGAGCTGACCCCGGCGTCCGCCATCAGCCCCGGGAACTGCGGGTCGTGCCCGAAGGCGTCCAGTTGCCAGGCCGTCTCGGGCGAGGCCCCGATGATCCCGCGCTGGAAGCCGTCGCCGTACAGGGCGTTGCGCACGGTCGCCTCGGCGCCGGTGAGGTTGGTGTTGGGCTCGTTGTAGGTGCCGCCCATGATCTCGACGCGGCCGGTGCGGATCAGCTGCCGCAGGAAGGCGCGCTCCTCCGGGAAGGAGTCCCAGTAGGGCTTGAGATAGTCGACCTCGGCGAGCACGAAGGTGTACGCCGGGTCGCGGCGGGCCAGGTCGCAGTGGGCCCGGACCAGGCTCATGCCGGACTGGCCGCGCGAGTCGAAGGTACGGGCGGGCAGTCCGCTCGTCGCCGGGTCGTCGGCGATGTCCCAGGTCTCGGTGTAGGCGCCCTGGGTGTTCCACCAGACGGGGTCGTAGTGGAAGTGGCTGACCATGAACATGGTCCAGCCGGGTTCCGCCACCGTGAACTCGCCGGTGCGGGTGGTGACTTCGGCCCCGTCCGTGGCGGTGACGGTGATCTCGCGGCGGTCGCCCGGGACCAGGTCCTCACCGGTCACGGATACCTCGGCGCGTACGGTGCCGTTCTCGCCGACGGTGGTCTCCGCGGTGCCGGTGAGGCCGCCCGGGCCCTCGACACTGAGCCGGACGGTCCGGCCCGGGGCGTGGCTCAGCTCGACGGCCACCACTTGGCGCGGCTGTTCGGTGGTCCCGGTGAAGAGCTCGGTCGACTCGACAGAGGTGACGCGCATGGGGCTCCTACGAGTGCTCTGGGGGGAGCCCCATCCTGCACGGCAGGAATGATTCAAACAACCATCTTCACGTCAACTTGGTGGTTCATCCATGCACGCTCGGCCATGCTCGCCGGCGCCTCGCGCACCCTTCGGTCATGCTCACCTGGCCCGCCGGGACTTCATCGCATGCTGCCCGGCGATGTGGTCGGTCAGCGCCAGCGAGGCGCTCGCGCGCTGGTAGGAGAGCTGGGCGACCCGGACGTACAGGCAGTCGATGAGCACCAGCACGCTGTGCCGGGCGCCGATGCTGCCGGTGCGGAAGCTGGTCTCCGAGGACGAGGAGACGAGCCGGACGTCGGCGGCTCGGGCGAGCGGCGAGCGGGTGTCGGCCGTGACCGCGATGGTGGTGGCCCCGCGCTCCTTGGCCAGTTCGAACGGCTCGATGGTCTCGCGCGTCGCCCCGGAGTGGGAGATGCCGATCGCCACGTCCGCGGGCGTGAGCAGGGCGGCGGAGGTGGTCGCGGCGTGCACCTCGGTCCAGCCGCGCACCGCGCAGCCGATCCGGAACAGCCGGGTCTCGGTCTCCTGCGCCACGGCCCCGCTGCCGCCGACGCCGTAGACATCGATACGGCGGGCCCGGGCGGTGGCCTGCGCCGCGCGCTCGACCGCGTCGAGGTCGATCCGCTCGATGGTCTGCTGCACCGCCCGCAGATCCGCGCTGCCGACGACCTGAACGACCCGCTCCAGGCTGTCGTCCGGGGAGATGTCCGGGCCGATCTCGGCGGTCCCCCAGTCGGAGACCTCGCCCCGGCCGCGCTCCTGGGCCAGTTCGATCAGCAGGTGCTGGTAGGAGTCCAGCCCGATGGCCCGGCAGAAGCGGGTCACCGTCGCCTGGGAGGTGCCGGTGCGGCGGCCCAGCTCGGCGGCCGAGCAGTGGGTGACGGCGGCCGGATCCTCCAGGATCAGCTCGCCGACCTTCCGCAGGGAGCCCGCCAGCCGGGGCAGCTCGGTGCGGATCAGTGTGGTGACGTCCGTGGGAGGCATGGGGAGAAGGTACCAGCCACCCTATGGGGCATGACTTGAATACCAGGACCCGATGCCGGGGCGCGATTGAACACCGGGGAGCTGTGTGATTTATTGAGAGATGGTTTATTGATTCATCGGTGGAGAAGCATAGGGTGGTTCAATCCATCAGTGGGGAGTGTGTCGCGTGTCCGACGAGTCTGTGAGCGCCCAGGGGTTCGCGCGGGAGAGCCTCACCGTCCTCCAGCAGGTCATCGAGTCCGCCCGCGACGATGTGGCCGCCGCCGCCGACCTGGTCGCCGAGTGTGTGCGCGCGGACGGGGTCGTCCACGCCTTCGGCACGGGCCACTCGCAGGCCCTCGTCCTCGAACTCGCCGGCCGCGCCGGTGGACTGGTCCCCACCAACCGGCTGAGCATCGCCGACCTCGTCCTCTACGGCGGCGAGGACCCGACTGTCCTCGACGACCCGCTCCTCGAACGGCAGCCCGGAGTGGCGCGGCGGATCTACGACCTCGCCGCCCCGAACCCCCAGGACCTGTTCGTCGTCATCTCCAACTCCGGCGTCAACAACGTCATCGTGGAGATGGCCCTGCACGCCAAGGAGCACGGCCACCGCGTCCTGGCCCTCACCTCCCTCTCCCACACCCGGGCCGTCCCCGCCGCCCATCCCAGCGGGCGGAAGCTCGCCGACATCGCCGACGTCGTCCTCGACAACGCGGCCCCGCGCGGCGACTCGCTGCTCGAACTCCCCGGCGGCGGCTCGGTCTGCGCCCTGTCCACGCTCACCGGCGTGATGCTGGTCCAGATGACCGTCGCCGAGGCCGCCGGGCGCCTCCTCGCCGCCGGCGAACGCCCCCCGGTCTATGTCTCGGCCAACGTGCCCGGCGGTTTCGAGGGCAACCTGGAGCTGGAGAAGAAGTACGCGGGCCGGATCCGCCGCACCGCGAGCTGAACCGGACCGTACGCCACGGCCGGGGTCCCCCATCGGGGCCCCGGCCGTTCGCATCTCACCGCACGGGTACGGGCGTCAGCGCCACGGCCAGCGGATACGCGCCGGTCGTCAGCGGCGCCCCGACGGCACCGGACGCCGTGTCGACGGGAACCAGGGCGCCCGCGTCGGCGGTGGTGACGTACGCCGTGCCGCCGTTCCAGTCCAGGGCGACGTCGAAGGCGGACCTGCCGACGGTCACCGCCTTGCCGGGGGCGCCGGTGACCGTGTCCACGGGCGTGACGGTGTCGCCGGTGCTGGGGCTGACCCACAGGGTCCGGCCGTCAGGGGACAGGGCGAGACCGTAGGCCTGGTTCAGGTGCGGGCAGCACTCGTGCCACTGTCCGACGCCCCCAAGACGGTGGGAACGGGTGTTCCTCTGGTCGCTGGACGGGGTGGTGGCTGCGGGATCGCGGTACGTGCGTGCGGTGGTCGTACGTATGGTCCTTTGGAGGGGTTCGGGATGTGATATCGATCCGGGTCGGGGACCGTGAGGGGGAGGGATGGCGCACGTGGGGGCGGCTGTGGAGGCCGGGCATGCGCGCTACACCTACCGGCTGCGTGTGTCGTCCGCTGCCCGTACGGCTCTGGTGGCGGAGTGGGACCGGTGCCGGTGGGTGTGGAACGAGTGTGTCGCCAAGTCCCGAGCGGTGTATCTGCACAACAAGGCGACCGGGGAGAAGCAGACGTGCGGCCCGGCGCAGCTCGACAGGATGCTGACCGAAGCCCGGCGGACGGCACCCTGGCTGGGTGAGGGCTCGTCGGTTGTCCAGCAGCAGGTCATCCGGGATTTCGGCCGCTCCCGTGCCAAGGCGCACAAGGACATCAGAGAGCGCCTGCCGATGGCTCGCCGAGCGGGGATGCCCACGCACAAGAAGAAGCGCGAGGCGTCGGCGACCCTGAACTACACGCGTCGCGGGTTCCGCCTGAAGGGCGGCCGGTTGCACTTGGCCGGGGGCATCGTGGTGGCCGTGGTGTGGTCGCGGGAACTGCCGGCTGAGCCGTCCTCGGTGCGTGTGTACCAGGACAGCCTCGGGCACTGGTACGGCTCGTTCGTCGTGCCCGCCGAGGTGCAGCCGCTGCCTGAGACCGGTCGCGTACTCGGTGTCGACTGGGGTGTGATGCAGACCGCGACCACCACCTCCGACGCGCACGACCTGCCCCACGCCGCACATGGCAGGAGGGCACAGAAGAAGCTGACCGGGTACGACCGGATGATGGCCCGCCGCAGGCCGAAGAAGGGGCAGCCGCCATCGAAGGGATACCGCGAGGCGAAGAAGCTGCGGGCGAAGGCGTACAAGAAGGTCGCCAGGCGGCGTGAGCACACCGGCCGCAAGTGGGCCAAAAAGGTGGTCCGCGACCACGACGCCATCGCTGTGGAGGACTTCCGCCCGAAGTTCCTCGCCAGGACCACGATGGCCCGCAAGGCCGCGGACGCCGCCATCGGCGCCACCAAGGCCGCTCTGATCGCGATGGGCCGCAAGCACGGGCGGGACATCCGCCTGGTCCACCCCGCGCACACCACGATGGACTGCGCGCAGTGCTGCGCGAGAACCAAGCACGCACTGCCACTGTCGGAACGTACCTATGCCTGCACCGCGTGCGGAACCGTGTCCCCCAGGGACAAGAACTCCGCACGCGTGATGCTCGTCCGGGCTGGTCTCAACCCGGCTGGTGCCGACGGCGGAAGACCTCCTGGAGCGCTGCTCCAGGAGGCAGCCTGAGCCAGGAATCCCCTCCCCATCAGGGAGGGGAGGATTCAACGGGTAGTTGTCCCAGACCTGACCTGACCAGACCAGAATCAAATGGCGTCCACCGGGCGTCGGATACAGGTTCCGTCCGGACCATTGACGCCGTCCGCCCGGACTCCCACACTGGCCTGACTACGTAGTCAAGCAAGCCCTTGCTGTCCTGATGCCGCGAATGACTACGTAGTCCATGCCCGTGCCACCTCCTGGGAGCCCTCATGACGACGACCGGAGCCGAAGGCGGCCGTCGCCGTCGTGGTCCCGGAATGACCGAGGTCGCACGGGCCGCCGGGGTGTCGCAGAAGACCGTCTCGCGGGTCGTCAACGGCGAGCCGCATGTCAGCCCGGAGGTGCGCGACCGCGTCCTGAGGGTCATCCGCGAACTGGACTACCGTCCCAACACCGCGGCCCGGGCCCTGCTCCTCGGCCGCTACCGGCGGATCGGCGTGGTCTCCCTGGGCAGTGCGCTCTACGGCCCCTCGACCCTGCTCATCGCCCTGGAGCGGGCGATGCAGCGCGCCGGGTACTCCGTCGCCCTGGCCAGCACCCTGGAGGGGCAGAAGGTCTCGGTCGCCGTGGACGCGCTGCTGGAGCAGGGCGTGGACGGGATCGTGCTGTCCGAGCCCATCGACGACGGCACGCCGCTCAGGCTCAGCGCCGATGTGCCGGTGGTCAGCGTCGGCGAGGGCGTGGAACTCGCCCAGGGCGCCTGTGCCGTGGTCGGCGGCGACGGCATCGCGGCCGCCCGGATCGCCACCGAGCATCTGCTGTCCCTGGGCCACCGCACCGTCTGGCACCTGCCCGGCCCGCAGGACTGGTGGGCCGCCCGTGACCGTCTGCGCGGCTGGCGCGAGGCTCTCGCCGCCGCCGGCGCCCCCGAACCGCCCCTGCCGTCACCCGGCGACTGGAGCCCGGCCTCCGGGTACGCCGCCGGGCGGCAGCTCGCCGGACTCTCCGATGTGACGGCCGTGTTCGCCGCCAACGACGACATGGCCATCGGCGCCCTGCGCGCGTTCGCCGACGCGGGCCGCGACGTCCCCGGCGACGTGAGCGTCGTCGGCTACGACGACATCCCCGCCGCCGCCTATCTCTTTCCGCCGCTGACCACCGTCCGGCAGAACTTCGCCGCCGTCGCCGACCGCGCCGTCGACGTACTGATCGCCCTGATCGAGGGCCGCCCCGCACCGGCCGAACCCGCCGACCAGGCGGTCGAGTTGACCGTACGGGCCTCCACCGGCCCGGTTACGGACCCGGGCCACGCGCATCCCCGCCCCTAGGCCCTGTCGTCAAATTCCCGCCTGCCTCGGGCGGACGACGGGAATTTGACGACAGGACCTATCCGCACCACGTGAGGAGTCACGTGTGTACACCCCACCGTCCCCTGCCCCTCCGACCCGCCGCGCCCTGCTGCGCGGAACCCTCGGCCTCGGCACTGCCGCCGCACTGTCCGCCTGCGGACGGGGCGATACGACGCCCCGCACCTCCGGCGACGTCACCCTCTCCCTGTGGACCCACGACCCGGGCTACGAGGCGTTCTTCGTGAAGGGCGTCCCGGAGGCCGACCGCGCCACCGACTTCCGCTACCACCTGAAGGTCACCCGCTCCGGGCCCCCGGACATCGTCACCAAGCTGCTCGCCCAGGCCGTCGCCGGACGAGGCACACCCGACCTGGTGGGCTTCGAGATCGGCAGCTTCCCGCGCATGCTGCGCGGCGACATCGCCGAGCGGCTGCTGCACGACTTCACGCCCGACATCGAGGCCGTGCCCGGTCTGAAGGACGATCTGCTGCCCGCCCGTACCGCCCCCTTCAGCAGGGACGGCCATGTCTACGCCTTCGACTCGGACACCCCGATGGTCGTCTACTTCTACCGCGAGGACCTCTTCGACGAGTACGGGCTCCTGCGAGGGGACCAGACCTGGGAGGAGTTCGCCGAGGCCGGTGCCCGGGTGTACCGGGACCACAACGCGTCGATGTGCGTCGTCTCCACGGTGGGCAGTGACCCGGGCCAGGTCGTGCAGTCCTTCCAGATGCTGCTCTACCAGCGCGGCGGCGCGTTCTTCGACGCCGACGGGAAGCTGCGGCTGGACTCGCCGGAGGCCGAGGAGGTGCTGCGGTTCCTCTGCGAGGGGCTGCGCAGCGGGTTCGTCATCGACGTGGCCGACTACTACGGGGCCGCCATGCAGACCGCGCTGAAGAGCGGCCGGGTCATCGGTCTGCCCATGGCCATCTGGTACAAGAACTACGGCCTGTTGCCCAACGTGCCTGAGCAGAAGGGCAAGTGGCGCGTGCGTGCCCTGCCCCGGTTCGGCGGAGGCGGCGGGGTGACCGCCGCGCTCGGCGGCACGGGCTTCGGTGTCGTCAAGGACAAGGCCAACACCCGGGCGGCCACGGAGTTCCTCTTCAGGACGTGGCTCACCCACGAGGGTCAGGTGCGGCGGTTCATCGAGACCGGCTATCTGCCCACCCGGCGGTCCGTGTACGAGGATCCGCGTCTGGGTGCGTACAGGGACGAATTCTGCGGCGGCCAGCGGCTGTTCGGCCTCTACCGCTCGCTGCTCCCGGATGTGCCGCCGTTCCATCAGAGCCCGGACCAGTCGATCCTCTACGACGTCCTCGCGGGGAATCTGCTGCGGGCGTATCGCGGTGATGTGACTCCGCGGCAGGCGTTGCGGCGGACTGCGGCGGATTTCCATGACCAGGCCGGGCGGTAGTCCGGCTGCGGCGCCGTTGTGGCTTGTCGCGCAGTTCCCCGCGCCCCTTGGGGCCGCTGCCAGACTCGGCGGATCAGGAGTAACTCACCATGACCACCACCGTTGCCGGGCCGCCCGGCACCGCCCGAACGCACGACGCCCCGGGCCGGAAAGAGAGCCGCACCCGCGGCACCTGGGCGCCCTACCTCTTCATCTCGCCCTTCTATCTCCTCTACGTCCTCTTCATGCTGGTCCCGGTCGGGGTCTCCATGTGGCTGAGTCTCACCGAGTGGGTGGGGCTGGGCACCCCGCACTGGGTGGGGCTGCGCAACTACCGGCTGCTCGCCACCGACATCAGCTTCCACCGGGCCCTCGGGAACACCGCCGTCTTCGTGCTGGTCGCGGTCTGTGTCATCGTGCCGCTCGCGCTGCTGATCGCCCAGGCGCTGAACGCCAAGGGGCTCAGGGCACGTGATCTGTGGCGGACCGCCTACTTCGTGCCGATCGTCGTCTCCCCGATCCTCGTCGCCCTGGTCTTCGGCCTGATCTTCGACCGGCAGTTCGGGCTCGCGAACGCGGTGCTCCGGGCCCTGTTCGGCACCGGCGGTGTCGACTGGCTCGGCGACCCGACCATGGCCAAGGTGAGCATCGCCCTGGTCATGCTGTGGCGCTGGACCGGCTACCTCACCGTCTTCTTCCTCGCCGGGCTCCAGAACGTGCCCCGGGAGCTGTACGAGGCCGCCGCGATCGACGGGGCCGGGCGGCTGCGTACCTTCACCACCGTCACGCTGCCGGCGCTGAAGCCGGTGACGGCGTTCGTCGTCGTCACGTCCTTCATCTGCGCTGCCCAGGTCTTCGAGGAGCCGTATCTGCTGACCGGCGGCGGACCGGCCGAGTCCACCCTCTCGGTGACCATGTTCATCTACCGGGCCGCCTTCCAGCGCCAGCAGTTCGGCTACGCGGCGGCCGCCGCCGTCGTCCTGTTCGTCGTCGTCTTCGGCCTCAGCCGGCTCATCAACCGTCTCCTCGGCATCGGGAGGGCCACCTCATGACACGCGCCCGACTGCCCCTCTACGGCGTCCTGGTCCTGCTGTTCCTGGGATTCCTCGCCCCGCTGCTGTGGGCGCTGAGCGGCTCGTTCAAGCCGCGCGGCGAGATCTTCGGCTACCCGCCGAAACTCGTCCCCGACCCCTTCACCCTGGACAACTACCGCACCCTGCTCACGGAGCAGCCCTTCGGCCGCTGGTTCCTGATGAGCACGGTGGTCGCCGTCGTCGCCACCACCGTGTCCGTCTTCGTCTGCGCGCTGGCCGGCTACGGCTTCGCCAAGTTCCGCTTCGCCGGGAAGCGGCTGCTTTTCGACGTCATGTTCAGCTCGCTCTCGATCCCGTTCGCGGTGGTCCTGGTGCCGCTGTTCGTGATCCTCGTGAAGACCGGGCTCGGCAGCCCGTGGTTCGCGCTGATCGTGCCGTGGGTGGCGCCCGCGTTCGGGATCTTCATGATGCAGCAGTACATCGTGCAGTCCGTCCCGGACTCGGTCCTGGAAGCCGCCCGGATCGACGGGGCGAGCGAGTTCGGCATCTTCCGCACCATCGTGCTGCCCCTGCTGCGGCCCTCACTGGGCGCCCTGGCCGTCTGGCAGTTCCTGCAGAGCTACAACAGCTTCCTGTGGCCGCTGGTGCTGGTCTCCGACAACTCCCAGTACACCCTGCCGCTGGGCCTGCAGACCCTGTTCGTGTCGGAGCAACGGCAGTACGACCTCGTACTCGCCGGAGCCGTCCTCGCCGTATTGCCCGCCGTCGCCCTCTTCGTGCTGCTGCGCAAACAGCTCCTCGAAGGCCTGTCCACGGGCGCCGTAAAGGGCTGACGGTCCCCCAACTCACTTGAAGGAGAAGCATGTTCGAGCTGCCTCGACGCGTCCTGTTCGGTGCCGCGTACTACCACGAGTACCAGCCGTACGAGCGCCTCAAGGACGACCTCGACCTGATGGCCGAGGCCCGCTTCACGGTGATCCGCGTCGGCGAGTCGGTGTGGTCCACCTGGGAGCCCGAGAACGGCCGCTTCGACCTCGACTGGCTCCAGCCGGTCCTGGACGGCGCCCACGAGCGGGGCATCTCGGTCGTTCTCGGGACGCCGACGTACGCGGTGCCGCCGTGGCTGGCCCGCCAGTACCCGGAGATCGCGGGGGAGTCCCGCACGGGCGAGCGCATGGGCTGGGGCGCCCGGCAGGAGGTCGACTTCACCCACCCCGCGTTCCGCTTCCACGCCGAGCGCATCATCCGCAAGGTCGTCGGCCGGTACGCCGATCACCCGGCGGTCATCGGCTTCCAGGTCGACAACGAACCGGGCCTGCACCTCTTCCACAACCACGGCGTCTTCCAGCGCTTCACCGACGAACTGCGCGAGCGATACGGCGACGTGGAGACCCTCAACCGCGAATGGGGACTGGTCTACTGGTCGCACCGGCTGTCCACCTGGGCCGACCTGTGGACCCCGGACGGCAACGCCCAGCCGCAGTACGACCTGGCCTGGCGGCGCTTCCAGGCCCGGCTCACCACCGAGTTCATCGCCTGGCAGGCCGAGATCGTGCGCGAGTACGCCCGCCCCGGCCAGTTCGTCACGACGTGCATCTCCTACGACCGCCAGGGCGTCGAGGACGACCGCCTCACCGAGCGTCTCGACGTCACCGCGGGCAACCCGTACTACACGATGCAGGACGCCCTCGCCCTGCCCGATGTGAACGGCGACGGGCAGCACTGGACGACCAACGGCACCTGGGCGCTGTACCGCAGCGCCGACCGCATGTACTCCTCCCGCCAGGAGCCCTACCTGGTCACCGAGACCAACGCGCAGGCCATCAGCGGGCCGTGGGACAACCGCCCCGCCTACGACGGCCAGTGGCGCCAGGCCGCCTGGGCGCTGATCTCCCGGGGCGCCTCGATGATCGAGTACTGGCACTGGCACACCCTGCACTTCGGCACCGAGACCTACTGGGGCGGCATCCTCCCGCACAACGGCCGGCCCGGCCGCGTCTACCGCGAACTGGCCGTACTGGGAGCGGAGTTGGAGAAGGCCGGTGAGCTCGTGACGGCCCTCACCCCGGACGCCGACGTCGCCTTCCTGTACGACGGGCCCAGCAAGTGGGCGCTCAAGGGCCAGCCGCCGCTCGCCGACGCCGACGGAAACCCGGACGGGCGGTCGTACGAGACCGTCTTCGACGCCTTCTACCGCGGCGCCTTCGACGCGGGACTCCAGGCACGCGTCCTGCATCCGGGGCAGCTCCCGGACGCCGATCTGCCGCCGCTCCTGGTCGTGCCCGCCTACTACGCCGCCGACGACTCGGTCCTCGACCGGCTCCGCGCCTACGCAGAGGCCGGCGGCCACCTCGTCCTCGGCCCGCGCACCGGCTACGGCGACACCGAGGCCAGGGCCCGCACCGACCTCCAGCCGGGCCGCCTGGCCGAGGCCGCCGGGGTGACGTACGACGAGTTCAGCAACCTGCGCGACCCGCTGCCCGTCACCGGAACGGACTCCCTCCCCCTCCCGGCCGACGCGCACGCCCTGCACTGGGCGGACGGACTGCGGCCGCAGGGCGCCGAGACACTGGCGGCGTACACCCATCCGCACTTCGGCCGCTGGCCCGCGGTCACCACACACCGCCACGGCACCGGCCGCATCACCTACGTCGGCACCGTGCCCGACCCGGTCTTCGCCCGGGCCCTGTTCGACCGGTACGCCCCGGACCGTGCCTGGCGCCCCGCCCACCCGAGCGTCACGGCCACCTCGGCGACCGCCCGGGACGGCGGCCGCGTGCGCTTCCTGCACAACTGGTCGTGGGAAGAGGTGTCCGTGCCGGTGCCCGCGGCCGTGCGGGACGTGCTGTCGGGGACCGTGTACGGCGCCGCCGTGCCGCTCGGGCCGTGGGACGTGAAGGTGCTTCAGGACGAGACGCCGTAGCAACCGTCCTTTCCGGCCGGGGAGTTCCGGCCGCCTGTTCGCTGGGCATCGTGTCAGGGGCGTGGGCCGCGCCGCCCCGGAGGGGGAGCGGGCGGGCCGTGTCGGCCGGCGAAGGGATGGGAAGCCATGACGTCACCGCTGCCCCCGGGAGAGACGCTGCCACAGCCGTTGCTGAACCCGCCGGCATCGATCGCGGTGTTCCTGGTCGCCACGATCGAACCCGGCGGGGAGGCCGCCGTAGGGGAGGCGCTGGGCTCCCTCGCGGGCCTGGTGCGGTC
>NZ_JBHUQX010000190.1:9988-17087 GCF_042674225.1 Streptomyces sp. NPDC056948 | reverse complement strand
CCCCGTGGCCGTCCGCGGCGGCCGAGGAACGGGCCCGTGCCAGGGCACGCATGACGGGACCGGACCGGTTGTGCACGACGAAGCCCAGCTCCCCGGCCCGTCGCTTGAGCTGATGCGCGAGCGGACCGGCGAAAGCGAGCTGGGTGAAGGGCGGCCCCGCCGTCTCGGGACCGCATTCACGCACGTACGCCAGGCAGCCGCGGCACAGGCTCTCCTCTCCGTGCACGGGCAGTTCGTCGCGCAGGCACCGCGGACACCGGCCCACCGGATAGCGATCGAGGTTGTGCCACCACTCCGCGCAGCCCCGGCACCGCGCCGTGGAAATGCCCCAGCTCGCACAGTCAGAGCACGCCCCCACCGGCCACAGTGCGGGCGGTGGGGCCGTGCGGGGCCGCAGCATCCCGGCCTGCGCGAGGATCTCGGCTGCGGCCGTCTTCAGGGGCAACCGGACCTGGTCAAGCATCTCCTGCGCGACCAGGGCCTCGCCCTCGGCGTCGCGGATCGCCAGCGCGCACCGGATCAACCGCATCACCGTGTGCGGCCACGTCGTCGTCAGGCCCGCGCTCGACGCCCGCTGTTCGGCGATCGGGTACAGGACCGCCTCCTCCGGCCACGTCCGGGCGCTGATTCGCCGGGCGTGTGCGCGTTCGATGCGCCGCCGGAGCGGAAACAGAGTCTGCTGTCCGCGTGTCACCTTGGGACAGATCCGCGGGTCATTGACGAGGCGTTTCACCTCGTGCGGCCCCCAGTAGGGAGCGGTTGCACCGCGCGGGCGCGGTAAGTTCCGTGCGCCCTGCCGTCCCAGCCCAAGCACATACAGGTGCAGTTGGGCCTCGCCCGGGAAGACGGTGTCGATGCCGGACTGGATGTCCTCACGGGTCGCGATCACGCATGGGCGGCACAACCCGTCGCCGTCTACGTGCCCGATCCGGCGGCACCGCGCACAACTCGCCTGCGCCGGACGGTGCTTGAGCCAGTTGGAGCAGCTCCAGCACAGCCCCTCGCGCAGACGCGGCACGCCCCAGTCCAGACACAGCGCGCACTGCCGCACCACGACCGTGCCCGCCATCGTCAGTTCGGCGGCTGCAGCCGGCGCGGGCCATCCCGGCGCGGCACCGGACGCACTGGCCCCGCCTCGCCGCCGACCGCCCGCTCCTGTTCCTCCTGGCCCGTCGCGGCAGCCACCGGCTCGGCTTCCATCAGGTCGGCCACCGTGCACTCCAACGCCGCGCAGATCTTGTCCAGATCGTCCAGCCGCACCGTCACCGGAGTACCGCCCCACAAGGCGGCGACCTTGCTCAGCGACGGTGTGAACCCCACCTTCGCAAACGCCGCTTGCAGATCGACCGGCCGCCAGATGTCGCGCTTGGCTGCCGCCCAGCGCAGATTCCACTTCACCGCAAGCTCCCCCTGTCCGCGACCAGCCGCTGCCCGGCCCGCGTCGCCGACGACCGCCAGCGGTCCGCCTGCTCGGGATCAGCCTGGGCCGTCGCGAGGTAGTTGACCGTCGTAGTCGTCCAGGTATGTCCGAGCATTCGTTGTACCTCCCACAACGTCATCCCGCGCTCGTAGTTGTGGGTCGCGCACGCATGCCGCAGCAGATGCGGGAACAACTCCGGCACCGGCCCCGGCAGATACAGTCGCGACGCCGTCTTCAGGGCCCGGCGGAACGTCGCCGGGACGATCGCCGGCGCGATCGGCATGTTCAGCGCCGCCACCGGCTTCGGCAACCGCTCGGACGGAAACAACGGCGCCGCCGGATGCTCCGGGTCGTCCCGGAACATCCCCCGCACCTCCTCCACATACCACCACAGGAGCTCACGGCCCTGCTCGAACAAGAAAGCCTCCCGCGGCCGTGGCCCGGACCCGCGGGCGCCCTTGCCCTGGACCACGAAGCGGCCCCACCGCCCCGACTCCCAGTGCACGTCCCCCATCGCCACGCCGCACAACTCCGCCGCCCGCACCCCGGACAGGTAGGCGATCTTCGCCATCACATAGTCCCGGCACGCCACCGCCTCCTTGCGGGACTGCGGCAAAACGGTGCGCCAGGCAGCGAAGAACTCCCGCATCGCCCGCGGCGAGGGCGGCACCCGCAGCCCGAAGTCACCGCGGTGGCGCGGCCGGTTGAACGGATCGACCGGCGACTCCACGACCGCCCCGTACAGCCGATGGATCTCCCCGGCGTACCTCTGCTCCAAGAACGCGAAGTACGCATCGATCTTGTTGATCTTCGCGAGGACCGTCGCGCGGGCCCTCTTGCCCGGCCCGGCGAAGTACCGGTCCAACGCCGTCGGCGTGAGTTGCCACGGCACGACGTCATAGTGCTCGCACAACTCGATCACCGGCTTGACCAACTGGTCGATCGACGCGGGCATCAGCCCGGCCGCGTCCCGCGCCCACTGGTACTCCGCGAGCGTGTCGAAGAAGTACGACCGCTCATCAGCCTGACCCGAACGGCTCCGGTAGGTGTGGAGAGAGAAGACCTCCGCCAGGCCGACCGCGTCACGTCCCGATGCCAGGGAACGGGTTCCGGATTCCCCCATGAACCCGCAGATTACGAAGGGGACTCGTGGAATCTGCGAGTGATTGCAGGAATCTCACGCGCTTGAGGGACACTTCGAACACGGGTCTCCTACCTGCTGGCTTGGCCCGATCACCTCCTCGGTGGCCGCCCGGGAACCCGTGCGTACTCCAGTTGCGAAGTGGGCGGGCAGGTCTTCTGCGAGGCGACGGGCGCGGGCGGGGGTCGAGGCGGCTCTCGACTGCGCGGCCGCGAAGTCGATCTTTCCATTGGCGTAGATCACGGCTTCGCCGTCCAGCACGGTGTGGCCGGGGAGCATGCGGAGTCCCGCGAGTGCGAGGTCCATCCATGCGGCTGTGACATCCCGGCCGGAGCGGGCTTGTAGGCGGACGGTTTCCTCGTCCCGCCACATGACAGTTCGATGGCCATCGAACTTCGGTTCGTAGCGCCAGTTCGCCCCGACCGGGAGGGTCGGGGCGAACTCGGCGAGAGGGACGGCCACGGGAAAGTCCACGCTTTCAGGCTCCGGTCGCGGCGTCGCTCGCGCATGTGCAGTGGGCGCTACCTGAGCAGGGGCATCACCGCCTTCATCACGATCGTGAGCGGCGTGTCCTGGGCGGCCAGGGCCGTGCCGTAGGCGATCGCGACGTGGGCGATGGCCTTCATGGCGGTGCACAGGACGCGGGCCTGGCGCTCGGTGAGGTCGTCGCCGGCGTCGATGGCGAGCAGTGCGAGGGTGGTCGTCGCGAGGGTCACGATCACCGCGAGGACCGCCAGGTCCTCGAACGCGTGGGACATAGGTGCCTCTCTGGGCCGGACACGGTCGACCGGCCTCACCCCTTCCGCCGAGAACCAGGCCGTCTTACAGGATCGGCACGCAAAGTGAGACGCAACTCACATAGGTGCACCCTGGGCCCCTGATTCAAGGCCGTTCTGCTCCTTGCGTCCGCCGCGAGGGCTGGGACGGCAGCAGCTCACTCATTCGCACGTTTGTGCGAATGCGGGTTATGGTGGATACCTGGAGAGGACGTAGGTCAGGGAGGGGCAAGCGGGTAGGCGGGAGGTGCGAGGCCGTGGATTTACTCATCTGCGCGTCGCCTCCGGATACTCCGCCCGCTACGGAGCCTCGCTCCCCGAGGCCCTCGTCCAGCGGGCTGCCGAGCGCGGGATGACGACGCTCGCGCTGACTGACCGGGACACCGTCGCGGGCACGGTCCGCTTCGCCAAGGCCGCGGCGGCGGCCGGGATACGGCCCGTCTTCGGCGTCGACGTCGCTGTCGCTCCGCTCACGATGCCCGCCCCGTCGGCCGCTCGATCCCGCACGCCGGTGCGCGGCGGCGCGCACGTTGTCGAGCCCTCGTTGCGGGTCACGCTGCTTGCGCAGAACTCGGCCGGGTGGGCGCTGCTGTGCCGTCTGGTGTCCGCCGCGCACGCCGAAGCCGACGGCACTGCGCCGGTCGTGTCCTGGCCGGTCCTGCGCAGGTACGCCGGCGAGGACCTGGTTGTGATGCTCGGTCCCGCATCGGAACCGGTACGAGCCCTCACCGCTGGCCGCCCCGATCTCGCCGAGCAGCTGCTCGTGCCGTGGCGGGAGCTCGCCGGGCCGCGGCTGCGCCTGGAGACGGTGTATCTGGGCCGCCAGGGCACCGGCCCGGGATCGCTGCGGCTGGCCGCGCGGACCGTGGGCCTGGCCGATCAGCTCGGAGTGATCACCGTGCTGAGCAACGCCGTCCGATACGCCGACCCGCATCAGCACCGGCTCGCGGACGTGCTGGACGCGGCCCGTCTGCTCCGGCCCATCGACCGCCGGCACCTGGACGACGGCGAGCGCTGGCTGAAGCCCCCGTCCGCGATGATGGCGGCCGCCGAGCGGATCGCCCAGGCGGCCGGCGGCGACCGCGGCCGAGCCCGACGTCTGACGGCCGAGACCGAAGCAACCGGCCAGTCCTGCACCCTCACCCCGGCCGATCTCGGACTGGGCAAGCCGCACTTCCCCGAACCCTCCGTTGTGGGCGCCACCGGCGAGCGGGGTTCGGCGATGCGGCTGCTGAAGCAGCGGTGCGAGGCCGGGATGGTCGCCCGCGGCCTGGACACGGACGAGCGCGCCGTGCGGCAGCTCGACTACGAGCTGGAGTGCGTCGGCCGGTTGGGCTTCGAGGGGTACTTCCTGGCCGTGGCCCAGGTGGTCGCTGACACCAGGGCGCTGGGGATCCGGGTCGCCGCGCGCGGCTCCGGCGCCGGGAGCATGGTCAACCACGCCTTGTTCGTGGCCACGGCCAACCCGCTCGAGCACCGGCTGTTGTTCGAGCGGTTTCTGAGCGAGCGCCGTACGTCGCTGCCGGACATCGACCTCGACGTCGAGTCCGAGCGGCGCCTGGAGGTGTACGACGCGATCATCGAGCGGTTCGGCCGGGAGCGGACCGCGGTCACCGGCATGCCCGAGACCTACAGGGCCCGGCATGCCCTCCGCGATGCCGGGCTTGCCCTCGGCCTGCCGCCCCAGGTCGTGGGCGAGATCGCCAAGAGCTTCCCGCACATCCGCGCCCGGGACATCCGCTCCGCCCTCGCCGAACTGCCAGAGCTGCGGCAACTCAACGCGCAGGCAGGCAAGTTCGCACCGCTGTGGGAGCTCGCCGAGGGCCTGGACGCGCTGCCGCGCGCCTACGCCATGCACCCGTGCGGCGTGATCCTGTCCAACGCGTCGCTGCTGGAGCGGCTTCCGGTCCAGCCGACGCCGGCCGGCTACCCGATGGTGCAGGCGGACAAGGAGGACGTCGAAGACCTCGGCCTGCTGAAGCTCGATGTCCTCGGCGTGCGGATGCAGAGCGCGACGCACGCGGTCGCCGAGCTCCGCCGTACGACGGGCAAGGCGCTCGATCTCGACAACCCCGACCACGTCTCCCTCGACGACCCGCGCGCCTTCGACCTCATCCGGCGCAGCGACACGGTCGGCCTGTTCCAGCTCGAATCACCGGGCCAGCAGGATCTGGTGGGCCGACTGCAGCCGCGCCATCTGCAGGACGTCATCGCCGACATCAGCCTCTTCAGGCCCGGCCCGGTCAGCGGGGGCATGCCCGCGCTCTTCATCGCGGCCCGGCACGGCGCCGCGCCGCAGTACGCGCACCCGGACCTCGAGCCGATCCTGTCCGATACGTACGGCGTGGTGATCTGGCATGAGCAGATCATCGCGATCCTGTCGAAGCTGACCGGCTGCGACCGCGCCGCCGGCGACGTCGCCCGCCGCGCCCTCGCCGACCCGGACCGCCTGCCCCGGGTCGAGGCGTGGTTCCGGCGTACGGCCGCAGAGCGCGGCTACGCCAAGGAAGTGCTGGACGAGGTGTGGGAGACCGTCGCCTCATTCGGGGCGTACGGCTTCTGCCGGGCGCACGCGGTCGCTTTCGCCGTGCCCGCCCTGCAGTCCGCGGTCCTCAAGGCCCGGTACCCCGCCTTCCTCTACGCCGGGCTCCTCGAGCACGACCCGGGGATGTGGCCGCGACGGGTGATCGTGGCCGACGCCCGCCGCCACGGCGTGCCGATCCTGCCCGTGGACGTCAACCACTCCCGGGCCCACCACAGCGTCGAGCAGACCGATCAGGGCTGGGGCGTGCGGCTGGCCTTCTCCACCGTCAAGGGCATCAGCGACGCCGAGGTCGCCCGGCTCGCCGCCGGGCAGCCCTATGCCGGCCTGCAGGACCTGTGGCAACGGGCCCGCCCGTCCCTGCCGGTCGCGCAACGCCTGCTCCGCATCGGGGCGCTCGGCCCGCTCGCGGGGCACCTCACCCGGCGGGACCTGATGCTCCAGGTGACGGAGCTGCACCGGCACTCCCGCGCCCGCGCCGCCACCGACGGGCAACTACCGCTCGGCGGTGAGCTGGTGACCGCCACCCCGAGCGGCCTGCCCGAGATGAGCAGCCGGGACAAGATGAGCGCGGAGCTGGAGACCCTCTCCATCGACGTCACGCACCACCTGATGGAGCACCACCACCGGATGCTGCGCGAGCTCGGCGCCACCGACGCCGCCCACCTGCGCGGCATGATCCCCGGCCAGAAGGTCCTCGTCGCCGGTGTGCGGGCCTCCACCCAGACCCCTCCGATCCCGTCCGGCAAGCGCGTCATCTTCTGCACGCTCGAAGACGGCTCCGGCCTGGTCGACATCGCGTTCTTCGAGGACTCCCACGAGGCCTGCGCGCACACGGTGTTCCACTCCGGACTACTGCTAGTGAGGGGCCAGGTGGAGGCCCGCGGCCCACGCCGCACCGTCGTCGGAGAGATGGCCTGGGACCTGGACGAAGTCGCCGCAGCCCGCCGCGACCACGGCCCCCAGGCTGCCCTCGACCTCCTCGGCCGCACCTCTCTCGCCCCGACCCCGGCCGAGCCGGGCACGCCGCAGCGCACACTCGCCGACGGCACCGCCGGGGCGCGCCTGCACCCGTACGCCGACCTTCAGCCCGCTGGCACCCGTTCGGCAGACCTGCGGCGGCTCGGCCACCGCAGCCAAGGTTCTCCAGGCTGACATGTGTCTCACGAGACACACCAACACCCACCCGCGGGGTTGTCCTCGAACGTCGGGAGAGGAGG
>NZ_JBHUQX010000190.1:0-9978 GCF_042674225.1 Streptomyces sp. NPDC056948 | reverse complement strand
GGCTAGAGTTGGGATGACGCCCGCCTGCCCCGTTCCTCGAGTCGGCTCACTCTCGACGGGCGAGAGGCAGTGGGACGACGACGCCAGAGCGCTTTGCGAGTTGCTCGCGAAGGGCGGCGTTCTCGGCGAGAAGGGTGGCGATGACGGTCGCTGCGGCGTCAACCTGCTGCTGAAGTCGTTGGCGCTCTTGCCGGTTGCCCCTCAGCTGTCGGCGGAGGCGGGTGATCTCCTCCTGCTGATGTTGATCGCGCAGACTGGCGGGACTTCGGCCGACGCGGTTATCCCACTCCGCGAGGACGGCAGTCGCACGGTTCATCGTCGCTCGGCTGACGCCGGCTTCTCGCCAAAGGTTGTTCTTGATCAGCTTGCCGTCGGTGCGGGTGGGCTGGCCGCTGAACAGGCGTTCCATCGCCTCGCGCAGAGCCTGCTCAGTCTTTGCGGACACCGTCGGAGGGGTCATCGGGTGCCTTTCGGATCAGGCGGTCGACGTCGTGGAGCTGTTCAGTGAGCAGTGCCCGGCGATTGGGCGGGAGCTTGCGGGTGGCGAGCAGCTCGGTGAGCGAGGCTCGTTCCGCGGTCCAGATGGGCAGGTGAGCGGGGGCGATGACGCTGTTCGCGCAGCGGGAAGGCTGGCAGCGGTCGATGAGCGGGCCTTGGTGGCCTTCGGGGACGATCGCGTCCTCGAGGCATTTGGCGCCGACTGGGTTGGCGTCGTCCAACGTGCAGTGGTTGAGCTTGCCGAAGCGGACGGACAGTCGCGTGCGGCGCAGGAGGTCGAGTTCGACCCGGAGATCGCCGCGCTGCGCCTGGTTGGTCGCTCTCATCTCGGCGGCCTTGGCGCGGATGACGGCGAAGGTCTCGCGCAGGCGGTCGGCGCCCGGTCCGTAGCCGATCGGCTTGCCACGGCCGTCGGCGGCGAAGAGCTCGGCCAGCCGCTCGAAGCGACGCTCGCTGATGGCGGTCCTCAAGTGCTGGGCCCAGGCGGGCGAGGGCTCCGTGTAGCCCTGGGTGGTGGTATTCGCGAGCGCCCGGGTGGCGACGTGCTTGAGCTGCATCCCGACAGCGATCTCCGAGCCGGGAAACTCCCGGGTGAGCATCGCCATGGTGCGGCGGAACATGTGCGGGGCCAGCTTCCGCTCGGGAATCTGCGAAAGCCCGGTGATGTGACGGTTGTTGTTGGCGTGCCTGACGAAGCAGGTGATCGCGTCGCCGCTGTCGAAGTGGTTGATGGGCGACTTGGCCTGCACGGACGCGAAGGCGTACTCGTCATCGATCGACAACTCGGCCGCCGTGGCGATCGCCTTGGCCACCGGCTCGATGATCCACCAGTGCCGGACCGGCAGGTCCGGGTCCAGCTTGTGCTTGGTCGCCTTCACTGCCGGGCTGCCGTAGTACTCGACGACCGAGTCCTTGAGGATGTCGCGGACCTCGATGTTACGCATCATCGACAGCCCCACCACCAGCACGAACGCCGCGTTGCGCAGCGCGGTGTACTCGATCCACAGGGCGGGCGGGTGCAGCGAGTGGCGCCAGGGGCCCCGGGTGCCGTCGGGGCGTTCGACCTCGGCCAGGCCGGGCAGGAGCCCGGGCTGCGTGCGGCCGGCGGCGACCAACTCGGTCACGCGGGCGCGGGCCAGGCGGCCCGCCGCCGTACCGGGGGCGAAGAGATTCGATGTGTCGCCGAGGCCGAGCATGGCGGTCAGCAGCGCCCAGTTCACCGGCGTCGTAGTGCGCGGGTGGCGCAGCGGGTCGTCAGGATGCCAGACCGGGACCCTGCTGACAGGGTCGGCAAGCCACGTGCTGAGCCGACGACGCTGCTGTACGGCTCCCAGGTGCCGCCGCGTGGTCTGGAGGTTCTTCCAGTGGGCGCGGGCGCGCAGGATGTCGGGGCCGAAGACGTCGACGTACGTCCAGGCCGCGCGGATGAGCGGGAACCACGTCCCTGGCTCGACCACCTCAGTGCGCAGCCTCGACTCCCGCACTAGGCCCAGGACTTTCGCGCCGGTCTGACCGGGCCAGGGGTCCGCAGGCAGTCCCATGGTGAGCACAGGGGCGACCTGGTGCAGCAGTTTGACCACCGTGATGTGGGCGCGGACGGCGGTGTCGTCGGTGGTGTTGCGGCGCTCGGTGATGTAGCGGTGGAAGTCCTCGACCGCCCACTGGGCGTAGTCGTCGGGCAGGCCCTCGGCGGTGCCGAACGCGGCAAGCGCGCGCAGGACCTGGCCGCGGGCCCGCTGGGTGGGGACCTTTCGCGGGGTCGGCGGCAGGTGCACGCCCGCGGCGAGGACGGCGGGATGGCGTGGGTTGAACTCGATCATCGCCAACTCACGGGCGAGGAGGTTCTGGCCCGGACTGAGGTCGGTGAACGGCAGCCTCCACTGGCCGGTCAGGTGGCTCGCCGGGCGGCGCAGGACTCCGTTGAAGTCCCAGCAGGTGCTCTCGCCGAAGGAGGGCGATGATGCGCCGGCCAGCAGCGGCAGGGACTGCAGGACGGGCTCGTCATCGGCGAAGACGCTCGACCGTGGGGAGAGGGGGTGCTGTCGGCCGGTCATTCGAACTCCACCTGGGTGGCGAGTGGAAGGTTGAGGGTCAGCCCTTCGTCGGCGATGCGTTGGCGGGCGTGGGTGATCTCGTCGCTGGTGCGCAGGCTGAGGGCCTCGAGGACGTTGGCGCGGCTCTGCCCCCACAGGGCGTGGAAGTGCGCCGGGGCCAGGCGGTTCTGGAGCTGTTCGAGATGGGCGGCGAACAACAGCAGTTGAGGGAGATTGGAGGGCAGGACGAAGGCGTTGCGGCACTCCAGGCAGCGGGTTGGAGCGACCGGGCATAGCTGGCCGGGGCGGCCGAACGGGGAGGCGAACGGGTCCCGGCAGTTGGAGACGCCCATATCCAGCTCACCGGAACGCAGTTGCTCGACGTCCTCGGCGGACAGGCCGAGAGTCTCGGCGGCGCCCGGTTCCACCAGCGCCTGCTCGGCCTCGTCGCTGAGCACGACCGGGCCGTTCAGCGCCTTGTCGAGCCAGTGCCGCTGGGCGGTGGTGATGACGCTGCCTGAGATGACGCGCAGGGTCGTGCCGTGGGCGTAGTGGGTGCGGAAGGTCTCAGCGGTGTGGTCGTCGGCGATGTCGCTGATGCGGCCCTTGAACGCGATGGCCTTTTCGACCTTCCCCGATTTGCGCAGCCGGCGGATGTCGGCCGGGCCCTGGATCGTCATCTCCTTTGCCCTCAGCCAGTCCGCCAGCCCTGCGCCGCTCCCCTTTCCGACGAACCGCCGGATGGTCAGCGCGTAGTGGTCGACGGACGCGCGCAGGAACAGCGGGACCGGGGTGATACCGGCTCGCTCGGCCAACGGACGGGCCATCTGCAGCATCTGATGGGTTAGCTCAACGGCATCCAGCCGCGGCGCGGCCGGGTGCAGGTCACGTTGGTCCTCGTCCGGTTCCGTGCCGTAGGAGCGGCGCTGCACGGTGCGGGCACGGCGTTTCGTGAAGTCGATCAGCACGCTCTGGGGGCCATACTCAAGGTCGTCCTCGTCGAGCGCGACGACTTCCTCGGAGGCCCTGCCGGTGGCTGCCATCAGCAGGATCCGGTAGCTGTGCAGATCCATGTCGGTGGGGAACAGCGTTGCCAACAGGCGGCGCAGCAGGTACCCGCGGGCCAGATGCGGCAGCACGTCGCCTGGGACGAGTTCACGCAGCGCGGGCGGCCACTGTGGCAATGTGGGCAGATGGCGCGCGATGTCCTCGCAGGTCCACGCGTCGTTCGCCAGCGCCCACAGCAGGTCGCGCGGCTCTATCCAGCCGCCAAGGGCAGGATCACAGCCCGCGGCCGCGAGCACCCATCCGGTTCGGATTCTCGCCTCGGTGGCGAGCCGGTCTGTCCAGGCGGCCTGGATGAGCTTCTTCTTGTCGGCCCGGGTGAACTCGTCGACCTCCTCGCCCCGGCCGCGCCGCAGACCGACGGCGCCCTGCACCCAGCCGTCCAGGTGTCCGGAGACCGGCCGGTTCGGGTGCGCGATCCTGCGCGCGATGAGGACCCTCAGCCGCCCGGCGAGCGCGTGCGGGTGTCGCGATCCCGCCGGGTAGCCGGCCGGCAGCAGCCTGATCCACTCTGTCACCGCGTAGTGCAGGTCCGGCATTTCCCGCGCCAGCGAGGCGTCCTGTGCTGCCGCGACCGTCGCGTCGACGTGGGTGCAGAAGCTGCTGATGGCGCGCCGGTACGTGCGGCACGATCCCTCCCGGAAGCCTGCCGACGCCGCCAGCTCGACCCATTCGTCCGCGAGCTCGCTGGCCAGTCCAGCGCAGGTATGAGCTGCGGGGTCGAAGACGACCGTCATCGGGCGGTCTTGCGGATTGAGCCCGGTCACCTGCCGCAACCCAATACGCGTGTTGTCCGCCGGCTGAGGCGTGTGGCCGGGAAATCCGCTTCTGTACTCACCCCTGCGTGGCACCGGCGGGCTCCAGATGCATCAGGCGGCGGGCGACGGTCACGTAGGAGGCGCCGCCCGCCGCGCTCCAGCGGCGGAACGCGGCGTCGACCTCCCGCATCGGGTCCTTGAGATACCGGATGTAGCGATAGGTCGTGGAGGGATGGGCATGGCCGAGCCGGCGCTGGACGACCAGCAGGGGGTTGCCGACCATGTGCTCCAGCAGCGTCGCCATCGGCGTCTGCTCAGCATCGACGTCATCGAGAGCCTCGCGGGTCAAGAAGACCAGCAGCCGCAGCGCGAACGTATGCCGCGTGTCGTGGAAGACCCAGCAACGCCGGGGCAGTACCGGGGCTGCCTCGTGCACGCTCCACTGCTTCATCCGCTTCCACGCCCGCCAGCGGATGCGGTCCCAGCCCGAGCCGGTGAGCATCCGGCCGCCCTGGCCGATGAACAGCGCCAGTGGATCCAGGCCGCCGCCCGTCTCCAGCACGGTGACCCGCCGCAGACCCGGCTTCATGTCCTTGATCACCCGGGTGACCGTGACGCCCTCCAGGACACCGCGGACCCGGGTGCCGTCCCCCTCGATCCGTTGGACCAAGAACAGGTCGCGCACCTGGCGCCGCAGCGTGCGCTGCGCTGTCGCCACGATCCCCGGCCGCTCCAGCAGCAGATAGGGGTCCAGCAGTTCCATCGCGTCCCTGGGCACGTAGACAGACCGCGGCCGTCCGTACTTCGCACATGCCGCCAGGTCGACGTCCGCGACCGCGGGCCGACGGCCGCCGGCCAGGCCGAGCTCGGGCAGCAGCAGGGTCGACCACTCCTGAATCCGCATCCCCGTCATCAGCGCCAGCTCCAACGCCGAGCGGTTTCGGTGCGGCCGCCATCCCCGGAAACCCAAGTCCAGTCCGCCGCCCGGCTCCAAGCCACCAAACCCGACGTCCCGGAAGAACAGGTACTGGTCAAGCTCCATGTGCCGGACCCGCGGATCCCGGCTCACCCCGCTGCCCAGGGACTCCCCGCGTCCCGTGGCCCGCCAGGGCCGGCCGCTCACGTAGCCGACCTGGGCCAGGTAGTCGTAGAGCCTGCCGATCGCGGCGGCATCCCGATCCCAGGTGGCCTCGCCGACAGTCTCCTCGGCGTCCTCCCGCCGCCACCGCCGGAACTCCAGCACGTCGTTCTCGGTCGCCAGCCGCAAGTCCAGGCCCCGTGCTGTAAGGAAGTTGAGCAGCATCAAGACGGTGTAGGCGTACGCCCGCATCGTCTTCGCGTCCAGGCCCTGTTGGCCGATCACCCGGAACCAGCTCGACAGCGGCTCTACTGGGCGCATCACCTCGTCCACAAGGATCGGCGTGCCTGTCGGAATTCGTCGCCGTTCAAACAGCTCACTCAGGTCCGCAGGGCGAACTCCGGCCAGGTCCCCCACCTTCCAGACCTTCCGCCGGTCTGTGAAGAACAGCTGCACCGAGCCCCCAGAGACAAGCACCTCGCGGGATCGAGGGACCAGTCAGCCACCCTGCCTGACCAGCACGGCAGTGGCCACATTCGGCTCTCAATGTCACCCGAAGGAGAGTGGGCAACACGGCGACCCCTGAGTGCGCCACTCGCACACGGCGAGGCCACTTTCGCGCCGGCAGGCGAACTCTCTCTGCCAGCGTCGGCATGACCCCGATCAGGTCGTGGCGTGCGGTGTGGTGATCGACCCGAACGTCGTGTGATCGGCCGATACTGCGTCCGAGCGCTGCGGTGGGGTTCACATGGCTGCCGCAGGTGGGAACTCAAGGACGAGCCGCCCCCGCAGGCCGCCCTTCTCGAGCTGCCGATGAGCCTGGGCTGCCTGGTTCGCCGGCAGGGTCGCCGCGACTCGGAGGGTGAGCTCACCTGATTCGACCTGTTCGCGTAGCTGGATGATGGCCGCCGTGTCGGTGACGCGTGTGCGGACGTTCACGGGATGCACAGTGATGCCGCGGCCGGGATCGCCGTCCCACAAACGGACGACCGCGATCTGGCCGTTGTCGCGGATAGCCGGCGTTATCCGCTCGTGCAGCATGGCGCTGTCCGCGACGGCGTCGACCCCACCGGGCACCACGTCCAGTACGCGCTGTGCGATGTCGTCGCCACGAGGGACGAAAGTGTCGGCGCCGCGGGAGCGCAGCCACTCCTCGTCCTGCTCGGAGGCCACCGCGACGACGTGCAGGCCCTCCGCTGCGGCGAGCTCAACGACGTAGCCGCCGACGGCTCCACCGGCTCCGGTGACGGCCAGTGTCGAGCCGGGGGCGAGTGCGAGGAAGTCCAGGACGCACCGGGCAGTCAGCGCGTTCATGAGAAACGAGGCGGCCTCCGCGAACGTCGTCCCGGCAGGCTGACGCGTGACCGACGCGGCAGGCAGGACCACGTACTCGCTGTAGCCGCCGTGACGGCCGTGGTTGTCGACGATGCCGATCAGCGGATCGCCTTCGGACAGTCCGTACGCGGCCCTGACGTCGTCTGCGACCTCGTCGAGCGTCCCCGCTACGTCCATGCCGGGGATGAAGGGAGGTTCGAGATCGCGGTACCACTCGGTGAGGGAGCCGTCGCGGAGCATGACGTCGGCCGGGTTCACCCCGGCGGCGTGCACCCGAACCAGTACCTCGCCGGGACCGGCATGCGGCTCCGGAAGTTCGACGGTGCGCAGCACCTCCGGGCCGCCGTAGGTTCGGACGCCGATCGCTTGCATGGATGAGGGCTGCTGTGCGCGCATGAACGGGGCGTTCCTTATCTTGGGTGCCGACGGTCGGCTGAGGCCCGTCCGCAGCGGGCAGGGAGCGTGAGGACCGTCATGCGGTGTTGATGGCGAAGCGCCGACTGGCGGGGCCGTCGCAGCTTCCGTATGAAGATCAATATGTGTGGTCGAAGTGGGTCGCGCCGCTGACCGGTTTTGGCTCCTTCGGCTCGGCTGCCTGCGCGACGCCGTCCTCAGGACAAGGCCGGTCGTCTCGGCCCTCGTGGAGCGACGCGGGTCGTGTGCTGGTGCAGCGGATGCCGTTCTCTCAGCGTCGGCTGCTCCGTCGTACGGCGTAGCCGTACTGCTCGGGCCAGCGGGGCTCGGCGCCGAGTTCGAGGGCGGCGTGCTGGGGCCAGTACGGGTTGCGCAGCAGTTCGCGGCCGAGGAGGACGGCGTCGGCCTGTCCGGTGGCGACGATGTCCTCGGCCTGGGCGGGTTCCAGGATCAGGCCGACGGCGCCGGTGGGGATGCCGGTCGCCGCCCGGGCTTGGGCGGCGAAGGGGACCTGGTAGCCGGGCGCGACGGGGATGGTGGCGTCGGCGACCATGCCGCCGCTGGACACGTCCAGCAGGTCGACGCCGTGCGCACGCAGTTCCTTGGCGAGGCGGACGGTGTCGTCGCCGGTCCAGCCCTCACGGTCGTCGTCGGGGTTCTCGGTCAGCCAGTCGGTGGCCGAGGTGCGGAAGAAGACCGGCAGGTTTTCGGGCCACACCATGCGTACTGCGTTGACGACCTCCAGCGCGAAACGCAGTCGGTTCTCGAAGCTGCCGCCGTAGGCGTCGGTGCGGTGGTTGGAGACCGGGGAGAGGAAGGAGTTGATCAGGAAGCCGTGGGCGCCGTGCAGTTCGACCACCTGGAAACCGGCGGCCAGCGCGCGCCTCGCCGACTCGGCGAAGTCGCGCACCAGTTGCTGGATCTCGTCCAGGGTGAGCTCGTGGGGAGCGGGCCGTCCGGCGAACGGCTCCGGGCTGGGGGCGACCGGCTGCCAGCCGCCCTCCGCCTGGGGTATGTACCCGCCGGTGAGCCAGGGCTTGTCGACGGACGCCTTGCGGCCGGCGTACGTGAGCTGGATCGCCGGGACCGAGCCGTGCGAGCGGATGGCCGCGGTGATGCGGGCGAACGCCTGCTGCTGGCGGTCGTTCCACAGGCCCAGGTCCCAGGGGGTGATCCGCCCGTCGGGTCGTATCCCGGTGGCCTCGGCCATCACGAGACCGGCGCCGCCGGCTGCCCGGCTGGCCAGGTGGGTGAGGTGGAAGTCGGTCTGCACCCCGGTCTCCGGCCCCTCCTGGGCGGCGGAGTACATGCACATCGGGGATGTCCAGACGCGGTTGGGGATCTCCAGTGACCGCAGGGTCAGGGGGGTGAACAGGGCACTCACGGGTGGTTCCTCATCGGTTGGGTCATGTCGGCCTCGGGCGGCCAATACCTTGGGCGGTTGGGGGCGGCGTTTCTTGGGGGTGCCGCATCTCTTCGGGTCCGGGCCGTCAGGGGTGGGCGAGCGATCCAGCGCGGTGCGAGGGTTGGAGAACCGTCACTGGCCTCGGCTCGTTTGCAGCCGAGAGGCGTCCCGTGTCCCGGTGGGATCCTGCTGCTGCGACGGTCGGGTCGTCACGCGGCTGTTCGTGCGGCCGGTGAAAGGTCGCCCGAGACAGGTTGGTGGATGGGGCCGGTGCTGTGGGACAGGGGCAGGCCGGTGCGGTGGTTGGTGTGGGCGATGATCTCGGCGGTGATGGAAATCGCTGTCTCCGCAGGGGTGTGGGCGCCGAGGTCGAGGCCGATTGGGGAGTGCAGGCGGGTCAGTTGGTCGTCGGGTACGCCGGCTTCGCGCAGGGCGTCGAGGCGGTGGTCGTGCGTGCGTCGGGAGCCCATGGCGCCGACGTAGCCGACCGGGAGGTCGAGGGCCCGGAGTAAGAGGGGGATGTCGAACTTGGCGTCGTGGGTGAGGACGCAGACGGCGGTGCGGGAGTCGACTTCGGTGTGTTCCAGGTAGCGGTGGGGCCAGTCGACGACGACTTCGTCGGCGTGGGGGAAACGGGCGGGCGTCGCGAAGACGGGGCGGGCGTCGCAGACGGTGACGTGGTAGCCGAGAAAGGCCCCGGCCTGGCTGAGTGCGGCGGCGAAGTCGACCGCGCCGAAGATCAGCATGCGGGGGCGGGACGCGTGGGTGTGGACGAGGACGGACAGTCGGTCGGGGCAGGTGTCGGCATCTCCGCCGACCTCGACGAGGCCGGTGCGCCCGGCGCGCAGCAGCGCGCGGGCCTGTGCCGCCACCGCCCGGTCCTCGCGCGCGCCGCCCAGGGTTCCGTAGTGGGCGCTGCCGTCGCCGAACAGGCAGAGCATGCGGCCGACGAGTTCCTCCGGGCCGTCGACGATCTGGGCCACGGCGGTGGGACGGCCCGACACCACCTCTTCCAGGGCGATGGTGAGGTGGGGCTGGGCCGTTGGCTCCACCTGCTGTACCAGGACTTCGATTTCGCCGCCGCAGGTCAGGCCGACGGCGAAGGCGTCGTCGTCGGAGTAGCCGAACCGGGCTCGTGCGGGTGTGCCGCCGTCCGCCAGGACCTGTTGGCACAGTTCGTAGACGGCTCCTTCCACGCAGCCGCCGGAGATGCTGCCGACCGCCGTGCCGTCGGCGTCGACGGCGAGTGCGGTGCCGGGTGGCAGGGGTGCGCTGCCGCTGACCTGGATGACGGTGGCGAGGGCGAAGGGGCGGGCCTCGCGACACCAGTCGTAGAGCGTGTCCGCGATGTTCAGCATGGGCGGGTCTCCGGGTGGGACGATGTGGGGCGAC
>NZ_JBHUQX010000189.1:0-17096 GCF_042674225.1 Streptomyces sp. NPDC056948 | reverse complement strand
CCGCTGTGGGAGACGGCCGCCGCGGCGCCAGGAGATCTGCCGCCGGTGCGACGGTGTGAGGCGTCGGCAGGGGCGGTGGCGTGACTCATGGGTCTCCTGTCCGGGAGGCGGGTGACGTGCCGTCGCTGCGCTGGGCCTCGGGGGCGCTCCAACTGGCGAGGAGGGCGAGGGTCTGGGCGGAGGCGGAGCCCGGTTCGGCGGTGTAGACGCACATGGTCTGGCCCGGGTCGGCGGGGAAGGCCAGCGTCTCGTGGTGCAGGGTGAACTCGCCGACCACGGGGTGGTGGAAGTGCTGCGTCCCGTGGACGCACTGGGCCACTCGGTGGCTGTCCCACCAGGAGCCGAACTCGGGCACCTTGACGACGGCTTCGCCGATGAGTTCGTTGAGCCGGGTGTCGTCGGGGTGGCGTCCGGCCTCCAGGCGCAGATTGGCCACGACGATCTCCGCGACCTCGTCCCAGTTGCCGTACAGCTCGCGGGCGGCGGGGTCGAGGAGGACGTAGCGGACGAAGTTGCGTTCCCGGTACGGCCGCGCGTCCCAGTCCGTGATCAGGGCGCGGGCCAGTTGGTTGGCGGCCAGCACGTCCTGGCGGTGGTTGACGACGAAGGCCGGTGAGACGCCGTTGAAGAGGTCCAGCATCCGATGGACCTCGGGGCGCACACGCTGCACGCGCTCCGGGCGGCGGCGCCGGGCGCGGGTGGCCGGGGGCCGGGCGAGGTCGAAGAGGTGGCCGCGTTCGTCGTCGTCCAGGCGCAGGGCACGGGCGACGGCGTCCAGCACGGCCTCGGAGACGTTGGGATGGCGGCCCTGTTCGAGGCGGGTGTAGTAGTCCGTGCTCACACCGGCCAGGTGCGCGACCTCCTCCCGGCGCAGCCCCGGCACTCTGCGAACGCCGCCGCCCGGGGGCAGGCCCGCGTCGCCCGGGCTCAGCCGCGCCCGGCTGCTGCGCAGGAAGTCTCCCAGTTCGGCGTTCTGCTCCATCACTCCAGTATTCGCCCGGCGCTTGCCGCTCACCCCGTCCAGGGTGGCCCACCTGGACCCGGGCTCGGCCGGGCCGGGTCCGGCTTATCCGCCTCCGGCCGGAGCCCGGGCCGTCAGGGCCTCCAGGAGAAGGTCCACCGCCTGTTCGAAGGAGCCGTCCGCCATTCCGGGCAGCTCGGGGCGGACCGCGGTGAGGGACGGGTACGTCTCCTGGTCCAGGTCCTGGTAGACGCCCCGCCATGCCCGGTGGTCGGCCTCGCGCTGGTGTCGCGGGAGGGCGTGGAACGCCGCCTCCGTGGCGGCGTGGCTGAGTACGGTGTCGATGAAGGCCAGGTAGAGCCGGGCGGCGTCGGCCGGTGCGAAGCCCGCGTTCAGCAGGAGGCCGATCCCCGTGTCCACGGCGTGGATCTCGTTCCGGCGCCGGGTCACCCGGTGTGCGGCCATGGCGGCCGCCCGGGGATGGGCGAGGTATCCCGCGCGGACCCTCGTCGCCATCTCGCGCAGCGAGGCCACCCAGTCCTCTCCGGGGACGAAGCCGGCCATCGCGTCGCCGATGATGCGGTCGGCGATGGCGAGCACCAGGTCGTCGGTGCCGTGGAAGTAGCGGTACAGAGCGGTCGGGTCGCAGCCCAGTGCCGCGCCGAGCCGGCGCACGCTCAGCGCCTCGGGGCCGTGCTCCCCGATCAGGCGCAGGGCGGTATCGACGATCAACTGCTCCGACAGCACGACACCGGAACGGGTGGGCCGGCGGCGCCGGCGCTCCTGCGGGACGCGGGTGGTCATGACCCGGGCTCCTCTCGTCGCACGCATGTGCAACGCAGTGAACGGCTCCGGCCCCCCTTACGTCAACAGGGTTGACCCAATGTGGACGCCGGTTGTTCCATCACAGTCCCGCGCGGCTCTTCCCACCATTCCCCCGAGGAGCCTTCATGTCGTCCGCACCTCCCCCACCCCGCCCCGCTCTGCGCCGTTCCCTCGGTGTCGTCGACGGCGTCGCCATCGCCGCGTCCAGCACCGCGGCCACCACCAGCATCGCCATCGGCATGGGCACGATCGCCACGGTCGTGGGCCTCCAGGCCCCGGCGCTGCTGCTCCTGGCGTTCCTGCCGGTGCTCGGCATCGCCACCGCCTACGCCCGTCTCAACCGCTCGGAACCCAACTGCGGCAACGGCTACACCTGGGTCGGCAGATCCCTCGGCCCCTGGCCCGGCTTCCTCACCGGCTGGGTGACGCTGGTCGGCTCGGTCATCTTCTGCGCCTACACCAGCGCGATCATGGGCTCGGTCGTCCTGCTCTTCGCCAACAAGGCCGGCCTGACCAGCCTCGCCGGCATCGCCCTCGACCCGACGTCCACCGGTGTCTGCACGGCGGTCGGCCTGGTGATCCTGCTCGCCCTCACGGCCCTGGCCGTCACCGGGGTCCGGAGCGCGACTCGGTTCCAGTTCGCCCTGCTGGTCTTCGAGTACGCGGTGCTGCTGGGCTTCTGCGGCTGGGCCCTGGTCACCGGCGACCACGCCTTCTCCCTCTCCTGGTTCAACCCCTTCGAGATCTCCAGCGGCACCAGCTTCGCCCAGGGCATGGTCCTCGCGGTGTTCTTCTTCTGGGGCTGGGACGCGGCCTTCAGCGTCACCGAGGAGACCAAGCGCCCGGACGACTCGGCCCGCGGCGGTCTCATCGCCCTCTTCGCCATGCTCGGTCTGTTCCTCTTCGCCTCGGTCGCCTTCCAGCGGGAGATGAGCCTGGCCGAACTCGTCCGCAACGGCCCCCAGGCCCTCCCCTACCTCGGGGCGAAACTGGCCGCCGAACCCTGGGCCACCCTGCCCCTGGTCGCGCTGATGTTCTCCGCCGTCGCCTCCGTGCAGGCCACCCTGATCCCCACGGCACGCGGACTGCTCGCCATGGGCCGCGACCGCACCATGGGGCCGCTGTGGACCCGGATCCACCCGCGGTACGGCACACCCGCCGTCGGCACGGCCGTCGTGATGTCCGTCGCCGCCGTGATCGCCCTGGCCGCCTTCGCGATCCCCAAGCTGAGCGACATGCTGCTGGCCGCCGTCAACGCCATCGGCCTGATCGTCGCCCTCTACTACGGCCTCACCGCGCTCGCCTGTGCCGTGCGCTTCCGCTCCGCGCGTCACGCCGGACCACGCGAGGCGCTGCTCGCCGTCGGTGTGCCGGCCGTCGCCGGGCTGGTGCTGCTGGGCCTCGGCGGCTACCTCGGATACTCGTACCTGACCATGAGCGATCACTTCGAACTGAGCCCGGACAACGGCTGGTTCATGTTCTCGCTGCCCGCCGTGATCGTGCTCGCGGGGCTGGGCATGGCGGCCGTGGCCAAGTACGTCCGGCGCTCGCCGTACTTCACGACGGGGCACGGCACCGACGCCGACGCCCTCACCCTCCCGATGGACCGCACGGCGGTCTGAACCCACCTCCATGGAGTTCACCCTCATGTCGCACCCCCACGCCACGGGACCGGCCGACCTCGTCTTCACGGGCGGCCCCGTGCACACCGTCGATCCCGCCCGCAGCCGCGCCACCACGGTGGCCGTGCGCGGCGGGCGGATCGCCGCCGTCGGCCACGACGAGGTGCGCGAGCTGATCGGGCCGCGCACCGAGGTCGTCGACCTCGCCGGAAAGCTGCTGCTGCCCGGCTTCCAGGACGCGCACGTCCATCCGCTGGGCGCGGGCATCGAGCTCGGCCAGTGCCATCTCGGCGACACCGTCGACCCGGCCGAGTACCTGCGCAGGATCAGGGCGTACGCGGACGAGCACCCGGACGCCGAGTGGATCACCGGTGGCGGCTGGTCCCTGGAGGCGTTCCCCGGCGGCTCCCCCACCGCCGCCGCCCTCGACGCGATCGTCCCGGACCGCCCCGTCTTCCTGCCCAACCGCGACCACCACGGTGCCTGGGTCAACAGCCGGGCCCTGGAGCGCGCGGGCATCGACGCCCGTACGCCCGACCCCGCCGACGGCCGCATCGAGCGCGACGCCGGGGGAAACCCCACCGGGATGCTCCAGGAGGGCGCGGTCCACCTGGTGGGCCGGCTTCTCCCGGACCCCACGCCTGAGGAGAAGCTCGCCGCTCTGCTGCGCGCCCAGGCCGTGCTGCACTCCCACGGCGTCACCGCCTGGCAGGACGCCATCATCGGCACGTACGCCAACATGACCGACCCGGCGCCCGCCTACCGGGCCGCCCTCGACCGGGGCCTGCTCACCGCCCGGGTCGTCGGCGCGCTGTGGTGGGACCGCGAGCGCGGCGCCGAGCAGATCGCCGAACTGGCCGCTTCCCGGGACGAGTTGAGCCGGGACCGGTTCCGCGCCGGCACGGTGAAGATCATGCAGGACGGTATCGCCGAGAACCACACCGCCGCGATGCTCGACCCCTACCTGACCGGCTGCGGCTGCTCCTCGGACAACAGCGGGATCAGCTTCGTGGAACCGGACGAGCTGCGGAAGTACGTCACCGAGCTGGACGCGCTCGGCTTCCAGGTCCACTTCCACGCGCTCGGCGACCGCGCGGTGCGTGAGGCGCTCGACGCGGTGGAGTCCGCCCGGGCTGCCAACGGTCATCGCGACACGCGGCACCATCTCGCGCACCTCCAGGTCGTCCACCCCCGCGACCTGCCGCGTTTCCGCGCCCTGGGCGCGAGCGCCAACCTGCAGATGCTGTGGGCCGCGCACGAACCGCAGATGGACGAACTGACGCTGCCCTTCCTGGGCGCGGAGCGCGGCGCGTGGCAGTACCCCTTCGGTGATCTGCTGCGCGCCGGAGCGACCCTCGCCGCGGGCAGCGACTGGCCGGTCAGCAGCCCGGACCCGCTCCAGGCCATCCATGTCGCCGTCAACCGGATCTCCCCCGAAGCACCCGGGGGCACCCCCGCTTTCCTTCCTGAGCAGCGCCTCGACCTGGGCACGGCCATCGCCGCCTACACGGCGGGCAGCGCCTATGTGAACCACCTCGACGACATCGCCGGCAGCATCACCGCCGGGAAGTCGGCCGACCTCGTGGTCCTGGACCGCGACCCGTTCGCGGGCCCGCCCGAGGAGATCGCCGCGACCCGGGTCCTGGAGACCTTCGTCGAGGGGCGGCGGGTCCACACCGTCGGATAAAGGGCCTGAGCGCGGACCCGTAGGCGTGTTCCAATGCACCTGCGGGTTCCGCGTGAAACGGGCAACGGGGGGGGGACGAGACATGGTGGAGTCGCCGGGACGTGAGGCGCTGCGGTCCGTTCTCTGGCTGGTGATCGCTGTCGCGGCTCTCGCGTTCGGGGTGGCGTCAGCCCTCGAGATCCGGGGAGCGCTGGAGCGGGAGCGGGAGTTCCGTGCCGCGCCGGCCTGTGCCTCTGTTCCGGCGCGGGCGTCGGGGTGCGTGTGGGAGCAGGAGTTCACGGTCCGCGAGGCCGACACGAACCGTGGTGAGAGGAACGCGTCCCCGGAGGCGGAGCTGGTGCTGCCGTCCGGCAAGCCGTGGCAGGTGACGTTCCTGCGGGCCGGTCCCGTGGTCTCCGAACTGGAGCCGGACGACAAGGTCGTGGGCCTGATCTGGCACGGGCAGGTCGTGGAGGTACGGGACGCCGACGGGCGGCGGCAGCAGACGTCCGACGGACCCGTGGGGTGGCCCGAGGACCGTCTGGGCGGTGCGCTGGCCTGTGTGTCGTTCGGTCTGACGGCCCTCGTGGGAGGGCTGTGGCCCCTCCTCGCGCGGGGCGACCGGCGGCATGCGAAGGCGGGGATGGTGGTGCGGTGGCACGGCGTCGGCCTGGGCGCGACCGCGATCCTGACCCTCTGGGCACAGTCGGCCAATGACTGGCCGATGTGGGCGATACCGGCGATCTGGGGACCGCTCGCGCTGCTCGTCCTGGCCTCCATGACGGCCTTCGCCATCGCCGCCGTCCGCGGCGACCTGGACGACGCCGCGCCGCGGGAAGCGCAACCGCAGACCACCTGAGGCCAGGCCGCGTGCGCCTCGGGTCTGCCGGGCGTGCACAGGACCGTCCGGGATTTCAGGTCTGCCGGGCGTGCACGGGACTGTTGGCGACATCCTCCGGGCAGGTCCCGTGCGCCTGCCGGGTCCGCCGGTCGCGCCTCCAGTCGAACGTCGCGAGGGCCAGGGAGGCAGCCATGCCGACGAGTGCGGCGCCCAGCGCGACGACGAGGGCGCCCCGGTAGTCGTCGCTCCCGCCGAGCACCAGATAGAAGAGGCCGGGCAGGGCTGCGGTGCCCACGGCGGCGCCGAGCCGCTGCCCGGTCTGCAGAGCGCCGCCCGCCGCACCGGCCATGCGCACGGGCACATCGCGCAGGGTCATGGTGATGTTCGGGGAGATGACACAGCCGCTGCCGGCGCCGCCGAGGAACAGCAGCGGGGCGGCGACCCAGGGCGCGATGTCGAGGGGCACGAAGCGGAGCAGCAGCGCGGTGCCGCCCATGCCGACGATCACAGCCGCGAGACCACCGACGGTGAGCACGCGTCCGAGCCGGTCCACCAGCCGCCCGGCGATCGCGGCGGCGCAGGCGGAGCCGAGGGCGAAGGGGGTCACGGCGAGGCCGGACCGCAGCGGGGAGAAGCCCAGGCCGTCCTGGTAGAAGAGCGCGAAGACCAGCCACACGCCGCTGAAGCCGACGAAGTAGAGCGTGCCGACGCCCGCACCGACGGCGTAGCCGCGCACGGTGGTGAACAGGCGCGGATCGAGCAGCGGCTGGGTACCGCGGGCCACGAGGCGGCGCTGCCGGCGGGCGAAGGCGACCAGGAGCGCGGCACCGGCGAGGAACAGCCACCACAGTCGCCCGAATCCGCCGGAGCCCGCCTGGACCAGCGGAAACATGAGCGCGAGGACGCCGAGGCCCAGGAACAGGACCCCGGGCAGGTCCACATGTCCCCGGCCGGAGCGCCGGGTACGGGGCAGCAGGCGGCGGCCGAGGAGGACGGCCAGGATGCCGATGGGGACATTGACGTAGAAGATCCATCGCCAGCCCTGGGCGCCGTCGGCCAGGGCGAGGATCATGCCGCCGACGAGGGGACCGACGGCGGAGGAGATGCCGACGGTGGCGCCGAAGAACCCGAAGGCGCGACCGCGTTCGGCACCGCGGAACATCTGCTGGATGAGCGCGGAGTTCTGGGGCGCCATGAAACCGGCGGCCAGGCCCTGGGCGAGCCGGGCCGCGATCAGCAGCGTGATGCCGGGGGCCGCCCCGCAGGCCGCGCTGAAGACCACGAAGCCGCTGAGGGCGAGCAGGAAGATGCGGCGGCGGTCCAGCGCGTCACCCAGGCGGCCCGCGGTGACGAGTGCGAGAGCGAAGGCGAGAGCGTATCCGGACACCACCCACTGCACCTGCGCGGGCGAGGCGTGCAGGCCGCGCTGGACGGAGGGCAGGGCGACCACCACGATCGAGACGTCCAGCAGGCTCATGAAGCCTGCCACCAGCGTGACCCACAGGGCCCGCCACCGGCGCGGATCCGGCTCGTACCCGGCAGCCTCCTCGGCCGACGCTGTCACCTGGGCTCCTCTCACCCGGGGCCCCGCCTTCACCCCCGGGGGAATCACGTTCCCCCACCAGGGGACGGGCACACGCCACCGCCCGCAAGCGGAACCGGCCGGACGCCGGGAAGATCGTCTGTGACGTGGACGAGCGTTTGAGCGGGCGAGAACTGTGCAGGCGTTGTGCTTGGGAAAACGACCGGCGAAAGGAACGACGTAATGGCGGCGCCCGACAATGACGAGTCGGTGGATCCCGCGGCTGTGAGACGACACCGGGTTCTGTTCCGGGCGATCGAGAAACGACGCCACCCGAAGCTGCGCCGCAGCGACATCACCGTGACCGACGACGCGGCGGTCAAGCGCGCCACGAAGGCCGCCGCCCTCGGCAACGCGATGGAGTGGTACGACTTCGGGATCTACAGTTATCTGGCGGTGACCATCGGGAAGGTCTTCTTCCCGTCCGGGAACGACACCGCCCAGTTGCTCAGCTCCTTCGCGACGTTCGCGGTGGCCTTCCTGGTGCGTCCGCTCGGCGGCATGGTCTTCGGGCCGCTGGGCGACAGGGTCGGCCGCAAGCGCATCCTCTCCCTCACCATGATCATGATGGCGGTGGGGACCTTCGCCATCGGCCTCATCCCCTCGCACGACGTCATCGGCTTGTGGGCCCCTGCCCTGCTGATCTTCTTCCGGCTGGTGCAGGGCTTCTCGACCGGCGGGGAGTACGGGGGCGCCTCGACGTTCATCGCGGAGTACGCGCCCGACAAGCGGCGTGGCTTCTTCGGCAGCTTCCTGGAGCTGGGCACGCTCGGCGGCTACGTCGGGGCCTCCGGTCTCGTCGTCGTCCTCAACAGCGTGCTCAGCGCGGAGGAGATGCTGGCGTGGGGCTGGCGCATCCCCTTCCTGGTCGCGGCGCCGCTCGGATTCATCGGCCTCTATCTGCGGCTCAAGCTGGACGAGACGCCCGCCTTCCAGAAGCTGGAGGGCGGCCAGGTCAAGGCGAGCGAGGCCGCCGATTCCGTGGAGACCTCGGCCACCGGTGACCTCGGCAAGATCTTCACCCGGTACTGGCGGCCGCTGCTGCTGTGCCTCGCGCTCGTCGCGGCGTACAACATCAACGACTACATGCTGCTGTCGTACATGCCGACGTACCTGTCCGACGAGCTGGGCTACGGCACCAATCACGGGCTGCTGATCCTGCTCATAGTGATGGTTCTCCAGATGTGCGTCATCAACTATGTCGGGCGGCTGTCGGACCGCTTCGGGCGCAAGCCGCTGCTGATGACGGGGATGCTCGGCTTCCTCTTCCTCTCGCTGCCGTCCTTCTGGCTCATCCGGCAGGGAAGTGTTCTCCTCATCGCCCTGGGCCTGCTGCTGATGGGGCTCTCCCTGGTGACGATGCTCGGCACGATGTCGGCGGCGCTCCCGGCGATCTTCCCCACCCATGTCCGCTACGGGTCCCTCTCGGTCGCCTACAACCTGGCCACCTCGCTCTTCGGCGGCACGACGCCCCTGGTGATCACCGCTCTGATCAGCGCCTTCGACTCGACCCTCATGCCGGCGTACTACGCCACGGGTGCCGCCGTCATCGGCGTCATCGCCGTCCTGTGCATGCGGGAGACCGCCAACAAGCCGCTGGCGGGCTCGCCGCCGTCCGTGGAGACGGAGGCGGAGGCGGAGGAACTCGTCCAGGCGCAGTCCCCCCAGCCCAAGTTCTGACCGACGCGAAAAGCCCCGTCCGCAGGGTGTGGGCGGGGCCTTTCGCGGTCGGGGCCTTTGGCGGTTGAGGCCGGGTGGGCCGGGAACGCGGTGCGCTGTACGCCCCCGAGGCAAGGCAGGTACCGCGATGACCGAGTACGAACGTTCACGCACGATGCCCGCACAACCGGAGCATGTCTTCGACGAGGCCGCGAACGTCGGACGGCTGGACTCCTGGCTGCCGGAAGCCGTGCATGTGCGGGCCGAGGAACTGCCCGCCGTCACCGTGCACGAGGACCGCACGGACGAGGACACCTCCGCCCTGCTGCGCGCCCGGCGCGATCAGATGCGGATCGAGTGGGGCACCCGGGACCAGGGCGGCTACGCGGGATGGCTCCAGGTCGCCGGCCTCGGCAGCGGAGCCAGTGAGGTGACGGTGCACCTGTCGTTCTTCAACGCCGGCCACGATCCCGGCGAGCGGGCCGTGGGCGACGCGCTGGACACCAGCCTCGAGCGGCTGGAGGAGCAGGTGCGGCTGCGTGTCGACCACGCGGCCGGCTGACCGGCGGTACACGCCATGGCAGGCGTCGGACAGTACGCCGTCGCCGCGTCCGGACAGTGGACCGACGAGGAGGAGGGTCGGCACCGTCTGCCCTCCGGTGAGGTGCACGCCTGGGAGCCGGGCCGCAACGAGACCGTCTGCGGGCTGTCCCTCAGCCGTTCCCGGCTGATCCGCTTCCCGCACGTCGGCTGGACGGACACCTTCCCGGAGTCCGGCGGCGCGGCGGACCGGGTCCAACGCCAGTGCCCGCGCTGCGCCTCGGCCGCCGGGCGCCGTGGCGGCGACGCCCGACCGCGGTGGCACCGCATCAATCCTCGGCCGTGAGTGCGACCCCACCCGGGGCGCGGGCCGAGGCGCTCGGGCGGGTCTTCCGTCAACCCGCCGGGTGAGCGCCGGACGCCGATGCCCGGCCGTCGCACACCTGGGCGGTGCCACAGGCGGCGGCTCGGGCCCGGAGCGGGACGCCGTTGGTGCGCAGCACCTCGCGGACGTCCAGGATCAGGGAGAACACCTCGTGGTTGCGGTCCTCGCCCTGCTCGTCCCAGGCCCGCTGCTCGGCTTCGACGGCCATGCGGTCCTCGGCGAACACGCGCTCGGTGAAGCGCCTGATGAACGGCCAGGCGAGCTGGAGCGCGCCGGGAACCCGGGGCTTCTCGATCATCAGCAGACCGTAGGTGTGGCAGACGCGCTGCTCGGCGTCCTCGGGCACATAGGCGGCCCAGAGGCGGAAGGCCGGACGCTCGGCGTTCTCCGGGACCAGGTCGAGGGTCTGGTACGGGTATGAGGTGCGGATGGTCATGACGTCGCTGGAGTCGCTGCCCCTGACGCCCTCGGCGGCGAGCAGGCTGGCGCCGCGGTTCCGCTTCCCGCCGGTGTGGGTGAACAGGTAGCGGGCCTCCACCGACCGCGCGTCGGTCCGGTGTTCCAGCAGTTCGGGGTGGAGCTTGCCGACGACGCCCCGGTGGAGGAACTGGTGGTTCATGTCGAGCAGGTTCTCGTGCATGAACGAGTAGTGGCAGCGCACGGTCCGTGAGTAGGTCATGGTCTTGTACCGCGGTGAGCCGAAGGCCGGCAGTTCGGGCAGGGCGGTGCCGGCCGCCTTGTCCGGGTCGCCCGGGAACACGAACACCAAGCCGTAGGCCTCGCGGACGGGGTAGCCGCGCACACCGCGCGGCGGCCGGCCGTCTTCGCGGGACAGGTACGGGATCTGCGAGATGCGGCCGTCGCCGCGATAGGCCCAGGCGTGGTAGCAGCAGCGGAGGGTGTCGCCCTCCACCACGCCCATGCTCAGCGGCACCTGGCGGTGCGCGCACCGGTCCTCCAGCGCGTGCACGGCGCCGCTCTCCCCGCGGTAGAGCGCGATGCGCTCACCGGCGAAGGCCGTCGCCACCACCCGCTTGCTCCGGACGCTACGGGACAGTGCGACCGGGTACCAGAAGTCGGGGTGCGCGCCGACGCGCCTGAGGTCAACCGTGCCGGTAGCCGCGTCGGGGTGCGGCGAGGGCCGGCCGCTTGCGTCCTCGGCGGGGAAGGTCCTGGCCCTGTCGGTCTCGGTCATGCCTCTCCCTCGCACGCACACGGCTGTCCCGGGCTCCTCCATCCTGAAGGGCGCGTCCGAGCCACGCCTTGCCCAGCGCGTGCGGACGGGTGACTTCGTGTTCAGTGGGCGAAGGGCGGCGCGAAGCAGCCGCTCTCCGGGTACGGGCCGTTGGCCACCGCCGCGAAATTCGTCTTCTGTACGAACGCCATGACGCAGGCGTCGTCGTGCACGCGCAGGGCGACTTCCGCCCCCTCGGGCGTCACGTAACCGTCGTCCTTCCAGCGCGAGGGCATCTTGGTGACGGTGAGCGTCCCGCCGAGCCGCTTGCCGTCCGGCGTGACGCGCTCCTCCTCGTAGCCGAGCCGGAGCAGGGCCTCGCGCACCGTCGCGGGGTCCCACGTCCGCCGCTTCCACAGCCGTTCGAGCACCGGCCTGATGCGATCGGCCTCCCGCTCGGCGTCCTTCGCGTGGGCCGGAGACATCTCCCCCGGACGACGGTGGCCGTTGTTCTCGTTGTAGTGCGGAGCCCCGTCACCGGCCCCGGGCTCCACATACGGCGAGGCTCCTACGGCACTGGGCGAGGCTTTGGCAGCACTGGGTGAGGGCCCGGCGGACCTGCCGGGCGTGGCCCCGGCCGTCGCGTCCGAGGCGTGCAGATCACCGCAGGCGGTGAGGGTCAGGGTCGCGACGAGGACAAGCCCCACAGCGGCAACAGGGGCCCGGCGGGCGGACGTTGAGGCGGACATGCGGCGACTCTCTCATCGCGACCGGCCGACCGGATCGGTGATTTCGCGGGCCCTACTGAGTACGCGTACTCATGACGGCGGGGCGTCGAGAGACACGGCGAGATCACCCCTCACGCCTCACGTCAGAGCCTGCTCCACTGTGGGGTGGCAGGCGACGACCGCGTCGAGGCCGACGAGCTGGACGACCCGCATCACCGATCCCCGGATTCCGGCCAGGCGCAGCCACCCCTGTGCGGCGTCGGCACGTTGATGGGTGTGGATGAAGACGTTGATGCCGCTGGAGTCGATGAAGGTCACTCCGCTGAGGTCCGCCACGATCCGAGGCGCCCCGTCTTCGCCGTCCCGGGGCAACAGGGCATGCTGCAGTGCGTCCTTGACTCCGTGGTCGATCTCGCCGCGCAGGGTCACGACGCGGATGCCGTCGACGGTGGAGTGCTCGATGGACAGCCGGTCCGGCCGGTCCGTCCCCTGGTTGTCGGTCACCGTCTCCTCAACTGCGCCTGGGCTGCCCCGTGCAACGTCTGTGCCGACGATTGTGCCGCACTCTCCCCGCCGGACGCATCCGATCGGCTGTGCCGAACAACACGCCCGTGGCATGCATGACAAAGTGAGGGGTACACGCAGGCGCGTGAACGGGGAGTAGAAGGACGATGCTTTTGGAGCCGCAACCCGACGGGGACCGTACTGAGCCCGGCGCCCGCCCGCCGCAGGTCGGCTACGCCCTGGGCGGGGACGACGGCTGCATCGCGCAGGCCCGCCACCACGCGGCCGACTTCCTCACCCGGCTCCGGGACGAGCACGACCTGGACGTCTCCGCGCGTGCCATGGACCTGACCCAGCTGGTCGTCAGCGAGCTGGTCACCAACTCCCGCAAGTACGCCCCCGGTCCCGTCCTCATGGAACTGCGCATCATGGGCGCCGCGGTGGAGGTCGTCGTGTGGGACAGCGACCCCGCCGTGCCCGCGGCCCGGGCCGCCGACCCCGACCGCGTCGGCCAGCACGGCCTGGAGATCGTCAAGGCCGTCGCCCAGGACCTCGACATCGAGCGGCAGCCGGTCGGCAAGCGCATCACCGCCCGTATCTCCCTGACCGACACGAGGCCCTGACCGGCACGGCCCTCGCCGCTACTCCTCGATCACCAGCCCCTTCGCCGCGAGCAGCGGCTCGAGCCCGCAGATGTCGATGACGGTCCTGCCCGCGCGGTACGCGGCGATGTAGTCCGCCTCGGTGTCGACCCGCTCCTGTGAGGCGGCGGCCACCTCGGCGGCGTCCTCGCGGCGGACGAGGACCACGCCGTCGGCGTCGGCCCGCATCACATCACCGGGGCGGACGAGCACGCCGCCGACGGTGACGGGCTCGCACATCGGTCCGACGGTCTCCTTGACCGTGCCCTTGATGGAGATGCTGCGGGAGAAGACGGGGAATCCCAGGGCGCGCAGGTCCTCGGTGTCCCGGACGCCCGTGTCGGTGATCAGGCCGCCGAGCCCCTTGGACTGGCAGGCGTTGGCGAGGACGTCCCCGAAGGAGCCCGCCTCCTCGTAGGCGCCGGCGGAGACGACGATGACGTCCCCGGGGCGGGCGTAGGCGATGGCGGTCTGCAGCATCAGGTTGTCGCGGGGTGCGCACTGGACCGTGAAGGCGGGGCCGCACAGGGACATGCGGTGGTCGACCGGTTTGATGACCGAGTCCAGCGCGCCGAGCCGGCCCTGTGCCTCGTGGATGGTGGCCGAGGAGAAGGCCCGCAGCCGCTCGACCAGAACGGCGTCCGGCCGCTCGAACTTCGTGCTGACGCGGATCATGACGACCTTTCAGACGGAGGGAAGGGCGGAGGGAACGGTGGAGGGAGCGGAGGACAGGTCGACGCACGCCGCCGCGATGCGCGCGCATGCCTCGGTGAGCACGTCCGTCGACGTGGCGAACGAGATGCGGAAGTAGCCGGGCGCGCCGTACGCGGCTCCGTGGATCACCGCTACCTGCCGGCTGTCGAGGAGGTAGCGGGCGAAGTCCTCGTCGTTCTCGATCCGGCTTCCCGACGGGGTGGCCTGCCCGATCGCGCCCTGGCAGTTGACCAGGAGGTAGAAGCCGCCGTCGGGGACGGTGCAGCCGAGACCGGGAACGTCGTTGATGAGCTTCACCGTGGCGTCGCGGCGTGCGCGGTAGACGCGCACGGTCTCCCGGACGAAGTCCTGCGGTCCGGTGAGCGCGGCAGCGGCGGCGGCCTGGCTCACGGAGGAGGGGCAGGAGGAGGTCTGGGACTGCAGCGTGTTGATCGCGGTCACCAGGTCCGCCGGGCCCACGCCGTAGCCGATGCGCCAGCCGGTCATCGCGTACGTCTTGGAGACGCCGTTGGTGAGGAACACCCGCTCGGCCAGGAGGGGTTCGACGGCGGCCAGGGACGGGGCGTCCTCCTCGCGGTACCAGATCTCGTCGTAGATCTCGTCGGTGAGGACCCGCACCTGCGGATGGTCCAGCAGCACCTGGGCGAGCGCCCGCAGTTCGGCGGTGCTGTAGGCGGATCCGGTCGGGTTGCCGGGGGTGTTGAGCACGACCCAGCGTGTGCGCGCGGTGATCGCCGCCCCGAGCCGCTCCGGAGTGAGCTTGAAGCCGTCCGCCTCGGGGCAGTCGACGACGACCGGGGTGCCGTCGTTGGCGCGCACCATGTCCGGGTAGGACACCCAGTACGGGGCGGGGACGATGACCTCGTCCCCTTCGTCCAGGGTGGCCATCAGGGCGAGGAAGATGACCTGCTTGGCGCCGCCGCCGACCGCGATGCGCGCGTCGGTGCACTCCAGCCCGTGGCGCTCGCGGAGCTTGGCGGTGATCGCGGCGCGCAGGCCCGGCGTGCCGTTGACGGGGGTGTACTTGGTCTCGCCCGCCTGGATGGCCTCGATCGCGGCGGCCTTGACGTGCTCGGGGGTGTCGAAGTCGGGCTCGCCCACGGTCAGGTCGAGGATGGTGTGGCCCTGGCTCTTCAGCTCGCGCACGCGCTGGGCGGCCGCCGTGCTGGGCGAGGGCTTGATACGGCGTACCCGCTCTGCCGTGTCCATGTGATCAGCCCTCCCTGCGCTCGAAGTTGAGGCCGCCGGGGACCTGGAAGGTGGGCAGGATCTCGATGTGTCCGATGTTGACGTGCCGGGGTGAGTCAACGGCGAACTCGAGGGAGTCGGCGATGTCCTCGGGCTTGAGGGACTCGTAGCCGTCGTAGAACCGCCGCTGGGCCTCCTCCATGTCGCCGAGCAGACGGCCGAAGATCTCCGTCTCCACGCGCCCCGGGCAGATCTCGGTGACGCGGACCCGGCGGCCGTAGCCGTCGACCCGGAGCTGGCGGGAGAGGGTGTGCACGGCGGCCTTGGTGGCGTGGTAGATGGTGTTGCCGCCGAAGTTGTAGACGCCGGCGATGGAGCTGATGTTGACGATGTGGCCGAGGTCGCGCTCGACCATGCCGGGCATGAGCAGACGGACCAGGTGCAGGACGGCCTGGATGTTGACGGCGACCTGCTCGTCGACGGCGAACTCGTCGGCGGTCAGGATGTTGCCGGTGCGTGAGACGCCCGCGTTGTTGACGAGGACGTCGATCTCCAGGCCGTCCAGTGCGGCGGTGAGCGCCTCGGTGTCGGTGATGTCGACGGCGTGCGGGATGCAACCGGTGTCGCGGGCCAGGGCGTCGAGCCGATCGGCGTTGCGCGCCACCGCGTGAACCTCGAGGCCGCGCTTGGTGAGCCGCTCGACGACCACGGCTCCGATGCCGGTCGACGCTCCGGTGACGAGGGCCGTCCTGTAGTCGGAGATGGGCATGCTGCTGTGCTCCTTGGGAGTGGGGGGTGTGGTGTGCGGGTGCGTGGGTCTGTCAGGCGTCGCGCAGGGGCAGGTGGGCGCGGTCCTTCACCCGGGACACGGCGATGAGGGTGCCGAGGGCGGTGACGACGGCGTAGAAGGCCGGCATGTTGACGTTGCCCGTCTGGGCGATGAGGTAGGTCATCAGCAGCGGGGCCGTGCCGCCGAAGAGGGCGGAGGAGACGTTGTAGCCCAGGCCGTAGGCGGAGTAGCGCACACGGGTGGGGAACAGCTCGACGAGCAGGATGTGGATGACGCCGGTGTGCCCGGCGAACACGACGGCCATGACACAGGCGCCGACGACGGCGAGGGCGAGGTTGCCGGTGCCGATCAGCAGGTAACAGGGGATGCCGACGACGGCCATGGCGATCGCCGAGCCGGCGATGACCTTCTTGCGTCCGATCCGGTCGGAGAGACGGCCCATGTAGGGGATGGCGATACAGATCGCGACCAGGCTGGAGGCGGTGACGAGCAGCCCCTGGACCTTGCCGAAGTCGAGCTCGCTGCTCATGAAGGTGGGCATGTAGCTGAACAGGACGTAGTACCCGGAGCCGTTCATCAGGGGGATGAACAGGGCCAGCAGCATGGCGCGGCGGTGCTCGGCGGAGGCGAACGCTTCCTTCAGGGGGTTCTTGGACAGGCCGCCCTGTTCCTTCAGGCGGTTGAAGTTGGGCGTGTCGCTGATCCGCTTGCGGATGTAGATGCCGGTGATGCCGAGCGGGACGGCGAGCAGGAACGGTATGCGCCAGCCCCAGGACTCCATGCGCTCGTCGCCGAGTCCGCTGGTCATGGCGGCGGCGACCAGCGTGCCGGTGAGCAGGGAGAGGAAGGAGGCGATCTGCGCGTAGCTGGTGTAGAGGCCGCGCTTGCCCTCCGGGGCGTGCTCGGCGAGGAAGCTCATCGCGCCCGACGCCTCGCCGCCGACGGAGAAGCCCTGGGCGACGCGCAGCAGGATCAGCAGGATCGGCGCCGCGATGCCGATGCTCGCGTAGGTGGGCAGGATGCCGATGGCCGCGGTGGCGACGCTGATGAGCATGATGACGAAGACCAGCATCCGCTGGCGCCCCATGCGGTCGCCGAGGTGTCCGCAGATGACGCCGCCGAGGGGGCGGAAGAAGAAGGAGACGGCGTACCCGAGGAAGACGAGCATGATGGCGTCGTCGGAGCCGGGAAAGAAGACGGCGGCGAGCGTTCCGGCCATGAAGCCGAAGATGCCGTTGTCGTAGAGCTCGGCGAAGATGCCGACGCATCCCGCGAG
>NZ_JBHUQX010000188.1:0-17124 GCF_042674225.1 Streptomyces sp. NPDC056948 | reverse complement strand
TCCGGCGGGCCGGGCTCTCCCGGCTGACCCGGCTCGGCCGGCTGGGACGGGTCAGCCGGCTCAGAGGGCTCGGCCGGCTCAGAGGGCTTGCCGCCGCCGCAGTCGTCGCTCGGGGGAGTGCCCGGAGCCTCGCCGCCGCCTATCTGGGACCCCGTTGCCTCAAGGGCTTCGAGCACCGGCTGGAAGAACGTCACGCCGCCGGAGGCGCAGTCGCCACTCCCGCCCGAGGTGAGCCCCACCGCCTTGTCGCCTGCGAACATGGCACCGCCGCTGTCGCCCGGCTCTGAGCAGACATCGGTCCGGATGAGTCCCTCGACCGTCTCTCCCGTCTGGTAGTTGACCGTCATGTCGAGGCCCGTGACCTTGCCGTCATGCAGCCCCGTCGTCGTGCCCATGCGCTTGACCTCCATGCCGACCACCGCCGCCGCGGCACCGGAGATCTTCTGGTTCCCCCCACTGCCCAGGTTCACGAGGCTCGGAGCGTCGGCCTTGGGGTCGTTGTACATGGCCAGAGCCCAGTCACTGCCGGGCCATTCCTTGTCGGTGACCTTCGCGACCGGCTGACCACCCTGCTCGAGGGACCACTCGTCACCGCCGGCCGCGGTGCAGTGACCGGCCGTCAGGAACCCGGGCTTGCCGCCCTTGGTGACGTTGAATCCGAGCGAGCAGAGGCCACGGCCCGCGTAGATGGCGTCCCCGCCGCCGGCGAAGGGCTTGAACTCGCCGCCGACCCGCTTGACGGTGACCCGGTCACCCAGCCGCTCGGTCTGGCGCGACAGCTTCGCCCAGTCGTCGCCCTTGACCGTGCCGTCCACGATCACCGACAGCTTGTTGGTGCGCGGGTCGACGGACCAGGCGGTGCCCCCCACGGGCGACTCGCCCAGCTTCTCCGCCGCGGACTCGAGTTCCTCGGTGCTGTACTTCACGACCCGGGCCTCGGCACCCTCGGAAGAGGCCTGGTCGGCCTCGTCCTCACCCAGCACGTTCATGACCAGACGGTCGGAACGGTCGTCGTAGTACCAGCCGGCCGCCTTGTCACCGAGGTCGGACGACAGGGTCTGGCCGAGCTCGGTCGCGGCTCGCAGACTGAGCTCCCGAGGGTCGTCGGCGTCGGTGCTGGCGTTGGCGTGAGGCAGGAGGACCGCTGCCGCGGCGAGGGCCACCGCACTCGAGACCGCGATGGTTCCGGTCTTCTTGTTCATGCGGCGATGGTTGGCTCGTCGCTGATGGGACATGGTTTGACCTCCAGTCGGACTTCGGCGGCACAGAACTGGGGGCTCGCCGAAGGAGATCCGGCTTCGAACGCCGGAGCAATTGATTGCTGGGAATTGCTATCGCGTCGGATAACGATTCCGCAACCCGATCCCGTGAATTCTTCCGCTGGAGTCGCATCCAAGTCTCGGATTCCTGTACCGAGTATTGCCGGGGTGACCTGCACGCTTCCCCGGTCGAGCCCCGGCCGCCGAACCCGGAAAAGAATCTTGAACTGAACCGCATGCCGTTCATAAATGCACCGCATTCCGAATTTGGGCAGCACTGCAGGGCTCCGCGGCGTGAAGTCGCAGCGCAGCTCAGGGGTGGGGGTCCGGCGTCGAACGCACTGAGGCGAATGTCGAGCGCACCTCCAGGCATGTAAAGGGGAAAAGGAATAGAGGATCGGCCCCCGCTAATTCGGGCATTAGGCGTTAATTTGGCTCGTCCGGAATGCGGCTCACATGGAGAGCGGCGCGTGCTGTCCGAGCCCGCGGAAATCGCATGGGGAATCCGGGCAAGGCCTGGAGGTCTCCTCACTGTCCGGTCCTGCCATCAGGTCAGACCGGCGTGCCCGCCACCCGTCCCGGTGCTTTGCCGATGCTTTACCTGGGGTGGTGGAAGGTAAAGGAGCAGTCAAGTGGCAGGACTGTGCGTGGACGGATCCGTCTGTCATGACGACCACCGCGACCGAGCAGAGGACCACGCGACGGACCACGACGCCGCGCGGGCTGTGCCGCCGCCTCGCGGTGCCCGCATGTCCTCGTCCCCGACGGAAAGGCCCGGCACCGATGCACAGAGCGGATGTTCCCAAACGGCTCCCCGCGCACCGCAAGGGCCTCATCGCCACGCCGAAGCGGACCGCCCCCGGCGCTCTCGCCACTCCCTCGCTCGAACCACCTCGTGCGTCGTTCGGGCCGGACCCGGCCCAACAGGCGCTGGCAGCCCGGGAGGCAGGCAGTCGCATTCGGGAGCTGCTCGGGCAACTGCCATGGACGCGCCTGTCGCGGCGTCGGACGGCGGCAGGCGGCTCCCTGCTCGTCGACCGCGTGCACCGAGGCGGCGGTGAAGCGCTCAGCGTGCTCGTAGGACGGCATCAAGCCGCGGTCTGCGGCTACCTCAACACCTGCTTGACGGATCCGGCCATGGTGGACTGGGCCACTGAACTCACGTTCCGTCATGTGCTCCGGGCATCGGGGCATCACCCGACGCATGCCGTCCCTCGAATCCATCTGCTGGACACGGCACGGTCCGTGGCGGCCGGGGCATGGCGTTCGAATCCCGAGTCCTGCGCGGTCACCGAAGGCTTCCGGGAGTGGATCGTCGAATCCGTCGGCCCTTGGCCCCCGCAAGGACCCACGCCGCTGTACGAGGCGTACCGCTGTCTGCCGGCTCGCTGGCAGACAGCTCTGTGGCACCTGGCCGTCGAGGACGACCACCCCGCGCTCATCTCCGACATGCTGGGCCTGTCGCCGGGCAGGCTGGCCATGGCGCGTCAGCGCGCCCAGCACATGCTGAGCGACCTCTACCTGACCGCCTATCAGCGAGCGGTCAGCGGTCGTCCCTCGTGTGCCTCGTTCGTACAGCACCTCACGGTGTACACGACCTCTCGCGACATGGCCGCGACAGGGCATGCGGCGTGCTGCCCCTCGTGCTCACGGGCCGAGGCGGATCTCACCCATCTGGACATCGGACTCCGGCTGCACCTGCCGGCCATGCTCCTGGGGTGGTGGGACGACACGGCCTATCGGCAGATGCGGTACCTGGCACTCCGTAACTCGGATCCGAGAGGCATGGCCCGTCGGCTACGCCGGGACCTGGACTGATCCATCGCGCGACCGACTCGCGGAGCGGCCCGCTTGGCTGTCCACCCGCAGATGGCACGACGTACTCATGCCCGAACGCACTTGGGCCCAGGACGGCCGTCCTCCCCGACGCACGCCCTGCCCACCCCTGGTTCGGCTGCCCACCCCTCCATTCCGGCGCGAGTCCGGCCCCTCGGCCGACCCCGTACACGTGCTGCTGCCACTGCCTTCACCAGGAAGAACGCGTGCGGGGCAACCGTGTCTCGCGACATTGCCCACGCTTTACCTTGACTCCCGCCGAAACGTTTGGCCACGATGTGGCGACAGCCCCGTGGCCCGCTGTCGGCCTCCTCCCTGCTGGGCGAACCGCACCCGTCGCGCATGTGGCCCCACTGCGCACCGTCTGCGGCAAGTCCCCCACGCGTACGGCCTCTCCAAGGCTCGTACGCTCGGAAGTCAGGTGTTTGGATGTCTACGACGCAACAAGGCAGTCACGTCGAACGGACGGACGACGAACTGGCGGCACCGCTTCGCGGCGGTGAGACCGCGGAAGAAGAGCTCGCCGAGCTGTACCGGCGTCATCACACCGCGGTGCGCGCGTACGCCGTTTCCCGCTGCCGGGACGCTCATACGGCGGACGACGCGGCATCCGAGGCCTTCGCCAGGACGATCGAAGCGGTCCGTCGCGGTGGTGGACCGCGTGGCCCGTGGCGCCCCTACCTCCTCACCGCGGTGAGACGCATCGTCATCGACTGGGCGGTCGTGAACGGCCGGGCATTGCCCAGCGACGATCTTCAGGACGAGGTGGACGAGGCCCTCACCGGCGAGGAAATGGTGCTCAGCCGCGAAGAGGGTGCCCTTGTCGTCCGCAGCTTCCAGCAGTTGCCCGAGCGCTGGCAAACGGTCCTGTGGTACACGACGGTGCAAAAGGAGCCGACTGCGAAGGTCGCCGAGCGCCTCGGGATCAGTGAGAGCGGAGTGACGTCGCTCGCCGAGCGGGCGCGGGAGGGGTTGCGCGAGGCGTATCTCAGCGTCCACGCCCATGCGGGCGACCAGGACGAGGACAGCGTCTGCGGCCGGTACAGCGGTCTGCTGGCAGCGGCCGTACGACGCCGGCGGCGGCCGGGCAGGGACCTCAAGCGTCATCTCGGGGACTGCGCCGACTGCCGTCAGGCCTTCGTGGACCTCACCGACCTCAATGCCCGTCTGCGGGTCGTGCTGCCCGGCGCCATTCTGTTCGGGGTGGGCGCCGAGCTGGCTTCCGCCGCGGGCACGGCGAAGGCGTCGGCCGCCGCACTGAGCGCGTCCGGGGCGGCGGTCTCCGACCCCACCGTGCTCGCCTCGTCGTGGCACGCCCTCCCCTTCGCCAAGAGTGCCGCGTCCGTCGGCGCGGGAGTGGCCGTGGTGACGGCGTGTTACTTCGCGCTGCAGCCCTACGAGTCGACGATCACACCGCCGCCCCCGAGCCCTTCGGCGTCGGCGACCACCAGGCCGGACATCCCGTACGGCCCGACCGCAGTGCTCCGGTCCGCGGCGGGCGGCGACTGTCTGGAACCGGTGCCGGGGTCGGCGAACAAGGTGCGCACGGCCGACTGCGACGGCAGTACGAACCAGAAGTGGGTGGAGGACCACGTCCGAGGCGCTCGGCTGCTGCTGCACAACTCGGGAACAGGCCTGTGTCTGCGGGACATGGAGGCCGGCGCGGCCCGTGTCGCACAGGCACGGTGCGACGCCGGCGACCCCCGTCAGGTGTGGGTGATCCGGTACAGCCGGGAGCATCAGTCGATGGTCGCCATCGGCAGCGACGGGGAGACGTACTTGGTTTGACCTCGGTCCGGGACATCGTCGGCGGGGGGCCTCCGTGTCACTTGGCAGGTGGCACACGTGACCATTGCTGATTGCTCGCCACCACGCAGTCCCATATTTCGATGGGCGTGCCGGGATCGTTGTAGCCGTGGGTTACGTCGACGCACATGCCCGCCTGTCGTATCGTGCCGTCGCCCGCCAGTTGCCATCGCTGCCGGGCGTCGGAGGTGCAGGGCGCGATGACGACCGGTGCGCTTCGGACGGCGCCCCCACTCGCGGTCACGCAGCGGTCGCCATAGACGCGCAGTTCGCCGTCGACCGTGTGCGTGAACTGCTGATTGCTTCCTCCGTGGCAGGGCCAGATATTGAGTTGCGTGCCCTCGGCCCGCGAAGCATAGGGGACATCGAGACACAGGTTCGAGCGTGTTCCGACGTACGAATAGGCGAGCGGCTGACTGGTCGCTCGAGCGGTCGGTGACGGGCGTGGCCGGCGGGTGGGCTCGGCGCGCGACTCGGAAGCGGATGGAGTAGGCGACGACTTTCTGCGTACAGGTGTGTGCGATTCCGCGGGCGAACCGGTGACGAGCGGTGGTGGCTGGGGAGTCGGCAGTCGCGACGGCGGCAGTTCCGACGCAGGGGCGAGGCTGGTCGTAGGCGACCTCTCGGGAGAAGACACAAGGAGTGCAAGAAGAGAGGCCGCTCCGACGAATACCGCGGCCAACACCGCCGTGCGGCGGAACGCGGGGTTGTGCTCGCTGACCTCTTGGCTGTCGCTCGCCGGGACGACCGGTGACGGCTCCGGGTGATCGAAGGCCGACACGGACGCCGGGTCCAATGGGGCAGCGGCGTTCGGAATGAAGACCGGCGGGACGGACCGCGAGCACACGTGTTGTCCAGCAACTGATTCCCCGGAGCATGACGGGTCGTCACAGGGCTGATATGACGTCATGGCGCCCCCTTGTTTCGGTGAGTTCGAAGGTGCCTCATGGGCGCTTCGCGGCCAGCGCGTACAGGCCGAACGCCACAAGCACGAGCAGGAAGCCCAGGGCAGCCACGTACCAGTACCCTGACGGCCGAGTGCGACGTCGTCGTCCGCTTCGGGCGACGCGCAGGAACGCGCCGCGGGTACGTCGAGCGGCTGCTGAGACCGGGGCGGTGGCACCGGCGACCTCGTACTTGGCCGAGCGGTAGGCTTCGGCCGGCCACCACCCCAGCAGTCGTTGCGGAAGCCGGGCGGCGAGCCGGACGCTCAGGTCGCGCAGTTCCCGGAAGACCTCGCGGCACTCCGGACACTCCCGCAGATGCGTCGTGTCAGCCGCATCGGCCCAGGACTCGGCCGAACCGAATACGACGGCGTTCACGAAGCCCAGACAATCCTCCCGGTCCAGGCGCAACGCGTACCTCTCGGCACAGCCGCGGCGAAGGGAATGCACCGCTTGTGCGACATACTCGCTCACGCCGCCTGCCGGGATTCCCGCGATGCTGCCCACGGTGGCCGGACTGTCACCCTCGACTATCGCGTGCCACAGCAAACACTGTTGAGCGCCGGGCAACTCCTCGAAGGCGGAACGGAGTTCGGCGTCCTCCGTCAGTGACCACATCGCTCCGGCATCGACCCATCGGCCGAACGACGGAGTCAGCATGGTCGGATTCAGAGCTGCCCATTGGATGGCTACGCCGCGGATGGTGTTGAGAATGCTGATGCGGACGCAGTTTTCGCCCGTCTCGGCCCGCCCGATCCTCAGGCGCAATCCGGTCAGGGCGTATGCGGTCACCGCTTGTGCGTCACCAGGTGACTTCAAGCACGTGGAGGCATAGGCCCACGCCGCGCGTTCGTGGCGGCGTTGCAGCACACCAAATGCGTCGGGAGCTCCATTGCTCACCATCTGCAGCAGTTCGGCATCGGACAACTCGTGCGGTTGCGAGCCGGAATTCCAGAGCACAAACCCACCTGCTCGTCGGGGTCGGATCCATTGGAATGCACAGTCAGCGGGCACTCAGGCGCGGGTCGGTTCACCGAACCGCGAGGCGCGGTCAGCCCTTCAGGGCGCCCTGCGTCAGATTGCCGACGATGCGTCGGCCGAACACCAGGAAGAGGAGCAGCAGCGGCAGGGTCCCGAGGAGCGCTCCAGCCATGATCACCGACTGGTCGGGGACGTAGCCCTGGGCCAGCTTGACCGTCGCCACCTGCACTGTCGGGTTCTCCGAGGTGAGGACGACGAACGGCCAGAAGAAGTCGTTCCAGGACTGCACGAACGTGATCAGGAACAGCACCAGCATCCCGGGCCGAGCCGCGGGCAGGACCACGTGCCAATAGATCCGATGGGAGCCCGCGCCGTCCACCCGGGCCGCCTCGATGAGTTCGTCGGGCAGTGCCTCGGCGAGGTGCTGGCGCATGAAGAACACCCCGACCGCGCTGACCAGCGTTGGGGCGATCACCGCCGGCAGACGGCCGTACCAGCCCAGTGAGGTCATGATCTGGAACAGCGGAATCACACTGAGCTGGGGCGGCACCGCGGCGGTGGCGATGACGACCAGCACAAGGGCGGTGCGAAACCGGAAACGAAGCTTGGCGAAGGCGTAGCCGGCGAGGGTGGCGAACAGCACCGTGGACGCTGCCACCGACCCGGACACGACGAAGGAGTTGAGGACAGCCTTGCCCAGATCCGCGTTCCGCCAGGCAGCGCCCAGGTTGCTGATCAGCCTGCCGCCCGGCAGCAGCGGAGGGGCCGCTCGGTTGAGGGCCTGGCTGGAGGTCGAGGCGGCGACGATCGTCCAGTACAGGGGGAACAGCGAGATCACGGCCATCAGACCGAGCAGCAGGTAGGCGACCGGGCCGCCGTGCGCCTGCCGGCCGGCACCGGGCCTAAACGGTGACGCGGAGCGGCGAGGGCGGACACCGCGGGCATCGGGGCCGCGCACCCGCGAGGGACGGCGGGAGATGGTTGTCTCCGTCGGGGCGGTCATGGCGTCATCGCCTCCGTGCGCGTCGCGCGACAACCGCCTGGGCCAGCGCGATCAGGATGATCAGCAGAAACATCAGCCAGGCCAGCGCCGAGGCCCGCCCGGCGTTCCCGTTCGCCCAACCCGTCTGATAGAGGAGCAGGCCAAGTGTCTGGTATTGGCCGTCGGCACCGCCCTGCACCGCTTGCGACCCGCCCCCGAAGATCAGCGGTTCGCCGAACAGCTGGATGCTGCCGATGGTGGAGATCACGATCGTGAAGACGATGGTGGGGCGGATACCGGGGACCGTCACGTTGAGGAGCTGCTGCCAGCGGGAGGCGCCGTCCAGTGCCGCCGCCTCGTAGCGCTCCTGCGGGATCGCCTGGATCGCGGCCAGGAACAGCAGCGCGTTGTAGCCGGTCCAGCGCCAGATGACGATGGCGGAGACGGCCAGCTGGGAGGAGAGGGTGCCGCCCTCCCAGTCCACAGGGCCCAGGCCCAGACTGTGCAGTGCCCAGTTCACCAGGCCGAAGTCGCGGCTGAACGCGAACTGGAAGAACAGCGCGGCGGCGCCTGCCGAGGTTGCGTACGGCACCAGTGACGCCACCCGCCACACCAGCGCGCCGCGCAGACGGTAGTTCAGCAGGTGCGCCAGGCCGAGCGCCATCAGCAGTTGAGGAACCGCCGAAATGAGCCCGATGGAGAGTGTGTTGAGCGTCGCCTTCCAGAACTGCGGGCTGGTCAGCAGTTCGTCGTAGTTCCCCAGTCCGGTCCAGGACAGCGCGGTCAGCTCGACAAGCGGAACGTCGTGCAGGGACAGCCAGGCGGTGTACGCCAGTGGATAGAGGCCGAACGTACCGAACAGCACGAAGAACGGCGCCACATACGTGTACGGGGTGATCTTGAGGCCCCGGCGGTAGCGCCGGCCGCGCCGTGCGGCGCGCCGCACGGAGGAGGAGGTGGGCGCGAGGGGGGATGCCATTGCGGATCGCTCAGTCCTTCCCGATGGCCGACTCGACCTCGCCCAGGGACTGCCGCCAGGACTCGTCCGGGTTCATTCCCTGTTGCTCGACCCGGGTCAGACCGCTGGAGATGACGTTGGTGATCAGGCCCTGATCCGGACCGATGTTCAGCGTCGGCATGTCCTTCGCCGCGGTCCCGAAGATGCGTCCCACGGGAGCGTTGCTGAAGTACGGGCTTCGGGTGTCGGCGACCGAGGGGTCGGCGGCGGCGGTGCGGGAGGACGGGAAGTTGCCCGCGGAGGCGCTGGCGAAGGTCTTGGCCTGCTGGGCCGGATCGGTCAGCCAGGCGGCGAGTTTCTCGGCCTCGCCCCGGACCTCGCTGTTCTCGGGAACGGTCAGGAAGGAACCGCCCCAGTTGGCGGGGGCAGGTGCTCTGGCGATGTCCCACTGGCCCTCGCCTCCGGGACCGGCAGCCTGGGAGATCTGGCCGAGCATCCAGGAGGGGCAGACCACGGTGGCGAACTTCGCAGCCGAGAACGACTTGCGCCAGTTGGTCTGGAACTGCTGCAGCTTGGCGGTCATCCCCGAGGCGTTGGCCCGGGCGGCCAGGTCGTAGGCCCGCCGGACGCCGGGGTTGCTGTCGTAGACCAACGTGCCGGAGGAGTCGTAGTAGGACGTGGTCTGTCCGAAGATCATGGCGTTGAAGAGGCCGTTGCCGGTGTCCATGAAGCGCAGGCTCTTGTCCTCGGTCTGCTTCTGGAATCTCTCGCCGACGTCCACGTACCTCTCCCAGCCGGCTGCCCACAGGTCGCCCACGGCATCGCGATGTGTCGGCAACCCGGCCTGCCGGAACAGGTCCTTGCGGTAACACACCGCCATGGGGCCGATGTCGGTCCCCAGGCCGAGCACCCGGCCGTCCTCGGCCTTGGCCTGGGCCCACTTCCACGGGTAGAAGGAGTCGGCGCGCACACCCGGGGCGTGTGAGAGATCGGCGAACATGCCGGCCTTGCTCCCGGTGATGGTGCGGATGCGGCCCACTTCGACGCTGACGATGTCGCCCAGGCCCTGACCGCTGCTCAGTTTGGGCTGCAGAGCCTGCCAGTAGGTGGCCTCGTCGGCGGCGTTGTCCTCCTCGATGGTGATGCCGGGGTGGAGTCTCTCGTACTCCTGGAACAGCCCTGACTTGTTGAAGCCCATGTTGGAGAAGGTGGAGATCCGGATGGTGACCCTTCCGGATGCCGGGCCGCCGGAGCTGTCGCAGCTTGTGGTGGCGACAGCCAGCGCCAGAGCTGAGGCGACGGTCGTGGTGACTCGCAGAGCACCGCCTGGATTCATCGAGGCACATCCCCCGTACGGCCGAAACATTCGGCAACTTTCCTTGTGCACGTCGGGCAAGTTAGGGGCACGTGCAGGGCGTCGTCAAGGGAAGGTGGCGGCAAGTGTGCGCCCTGAGAAGGCCGATCGGCATAGCAAGGGCTTGCCGAAACTATCGGCGGCGCTGCGTATGCTTGCCGCAGCGAGCCGATACAGAGACGAGGTCATTCATGCCCGGCGGACGGAGCAGCAGCGGAGCGACGGTCCAGACCGGCGCTGCTGATCCCGCTGCGCGTGTCACCATCGCCGAGATCGCCCGGGAAGCCGGGGTCTCGGCACCGACGGTCTCCAAGGTCCTCAACGGCCACGAACAGGTGGCGCCGGAGACTCGGGCCCGTATCGAGGAACTGCTGCGGCGGCACAACTACTTGCGCCGCCGCGCCCGCCCGAAGAGGACGGCCGGCTGGGTCGACCTGGTCATCCGGGAGGTGGACAGCCTGTGGGCGGGTGAGGTGATGCAGGGAGTGCAGAGCGCGGCGGCCGAGCACGGTGCCGAGGTGGTCGTGACCGCGGCCCACGGAACCACCACCGACACCGGGCGCTGGCTGGACAACGTGTCCACGCGCGGCTCCGACGGGATCATCCTGGCGGTCACGGATCTCACCCCGGCCCAGCGCGAGCAGGTCGATGCCCTCGGTATCCCGCTGGCCGTGGTCGACCCGGTCGGCAGCCCCGACGCCGGAGTGCCGACGGTCGGCGCGACGAACTGGCAGGGCGGCTTGGTCGCGACCCGGCATCTGCTCGATCTGGGGCACCGCAGGATCGGCATCCTGCGAGGCCTGGAGGACGCGCTGTGCGCGCGAGCACGCCTGGACGGGTACCGCGCGGCACTCGAGGGAGCGGGCATCGAGGTCGACCCGGCCCTGCAGCGGCCCGGCGACTTCTACTACACAACCGGGTTCTCCGGCATGCGTGACCTGCTCACCCTCCCCGACCCGCCCACCGCGGTCTTCGCCTGCAGCGATCTGATGGCCCTGGGCGCATACGAGGCGATCAGACAGGCCGGGCTACGGGTCGCGACCGACGTGAGCATCGTGGGGTTCGACGACGTTCCGAACGCCGCCTGGGCTTCCCCGCCGCTGACCACGGTGAGCCAGCCGTTGCGCGAGATGGCGGCCCTCGCGGCGCGCATCGTGCTGCAGGGCGCGGACACCGTGCTCCCCGGCCCGACGCTGCGGATGGAGCTGGCCACCCACCTGGTCGTGCGGGAGAGCACCGGGACCGCGCCCAGCAGGTCCAACGCCTGAGACGTGCCACGACTGCGCGTTGTGCCGGCCCGTCGCGGGCCAGGAGTGGATCAGGGAACGGCGACGATGAGCACCTGGCCGTGAGCGGACAGATGTTGTGCGTCCTTCGTACTGGCGACCCAACTGGTCAGGGCGTAACGGCCCTGCTCGAGGGGCATCCCGAGGACCGCGCTCCGGCCCGGGGAGAGCGGTGGCGTGCCCAGTTGCGCGGCGAGGTCGAAGGGCGGGTGCGGGTCCTTCGGGTTCTGGAAGAACGCCTGGATGTCGGCCTCGGTGACGGAGTCGTCCGTGAGGGGGTACACCGCGAGCTCGTCGACCTGTCCTCGCATCGCGTTCACGTAGCGCACGGTCCGGCCCCGGTGGATGCGGCCCTCCAGGACGAAGCGCGGGCCCCGCTCCGTGTCGACGGCGGTGACGGTGGCGGACGGACGCGGACGCCCGGCTCCGGCGTCGTCCGCCGCGTGGACGAGGAGCGGGCTGACGTACTCTGCGCCGGGGAGGGGATCGCGTCCGATGTACGGCCCCTCGAAGTCCTTGTACTCCAGGACGAGGTACCGGCCGGGCGGCAGCCACGCGGTGAAGCACGACTGCGAACCGCGGACCGCCATGGCGCCGCCGAACAGCTCGGCGTCGGCCATCAGATCCCTGGACGCCTGAATGACGTCCTGCGCACTCTCCTTCTCGAAGACGTCGCGCAGGTGCCTGCGGAAGGCGGCCTCACCGATGCCGCGGCGGAGCCGGGCGATGCCGACGATGCCGGTACGGGAACTGGTCGTCCGTACCCGGAAGGTCACCGCGCCGGCGGCCGCGGTGGCCGGGGCTCTGAACCCGTCCTCGCCGGTGACGATGTCGAGCGGCTCCGGCCGCCGCGGCGGCGATCCGGCGCCGATGAGCGCGGCAACTCCCGTCGCCGTTCCGACGGCCAGAAGACCGCGCCTGGTCCACGTGCTCATGATCTGCTCCTCTGCTTGCATTGGCATCGGATGGTCGTGTGCCTCGTACGGGTTGGACGTAGGTTCAGGACCGGCCGGGCACGCACGGGCCGAGTTCACTTGGCCGGCCAGACGAACGGGCCGCCCACCAGGTGGTACTGGAGCAGCATGCTCGCCATCGCGACCGCGGCCACCGCTGTGAGGGTGAACAGGATGCGGCCGGATACGTTCCACCAGCCGCGGAGCCAGGCCGCGATCGCCCCCGCCACCACACCCAGTGTCAACGGCACGAGTGCTGTTCCCAGCATCGTCACGATGGACAGCAGCGGCGGTCCCAGCAGCACCGCTTCCATCATCGCGTTGCCGTCCCGGACGACTGCGGCGAGTGCGGCCGTGAACGCGGCCGCGATCAGCCCGGTCGCCGAGGCCGTAGCGCGTGCGACCCGTGCTGCGGGAGGAGGCGGGGTTCGGCCCCGAAGCCGCCGTACCAGGGCGGTTACGGGAATGGCGATCGCGGCGAGTACCAGCGTGCCCGTGCCGGCACCGAGCAGTCCCAGGTGCAGGGACGGGGACTGGCGCCAGGTCAGCTTCGCGTACGTGCTCGACGGCACAGCCGACGAGACGAGCACGCCGCCCCGGGTGAAGGCCAGCGTCGCGCGGCTTCCGCCGCGCTCCTGGAACAGGCCGTCGCCGAGCGCGAGCCAGCTCTGTTCCGGCTGGTCGGGGTCGAGGGAGAGCCCGGTGGTACGCAGCCCGTTCTCGCCGTCCTTCCGGACGGTGACACTCGCGACCAGGCCCTCCAACGCCATGAGGCTGGTGCGGCTGACCCGGCCCGGGCGGTAGGTGCCCGTGTACGTGTCGAGGGACGGATCGCTCACGGCGCCCGGGGCCGCGGATGCGCGGTCGTCCGGGACGAGGGGCGTCCACGATCCGGTTGATCAGGTCCTTGCCGTCCCAGGAGGCGCGTCCGTCCGTGCCGTCGCCGTTGAAGACGACGAACACCCCCACGTCGCGGGCGGGGACGAGCAGCAGGTTGGAGTGGAAGCCGGGGATGTCGCCGTCCTTGAACCAACCGGTGCGCCCGCCGCGTCGCCACTCCTCGAATCCGTAGCCCAGGCCGGGCATGCGGGGATCCTGCCGGTAGTGCACCCGCTGCATGAGGCCGTTCGCCGTTGTGTCGTCGGTAAGCTGCCCCGTCATCCAGCGGCCCATGTCGACGGCGGTGCTGACCGCACCGGGCCCGGACGGGCTCCACGCACCGTACTGGCCCTCGTCCTCCGTCCAGCCGGACGTACCGCTGGGGCGGTAGCCGCGGGCGAGACCGGCGGCGATCGAGGTCGGCGGCGGCTGGGCGAACGTGGAACCAGTCATGCCCAGGGGCCCCAGAATGTGCTCGTCGACATAGGCGGGGAAGGACTGGCCGGAGACATCGGCGACGAGCTGGCCCGTGAGCGCGTAGCCGTAGTTGTCGTAGGCGGCGGTCGTGCCCGGGGCACGGACCCGGGGCGGACGGCGTGTCACGAGGCTTTCGGCGAGCGGTTCGACGTCCTTCGCACCGGTCCTGTTCCGGCCGACGAGGTCACTGTCGAAGCCCCCGGTGTGGGTGAGCAGTTGGTCCAGAGTGACGGGGCGCCCCGGGTACGTGTCGGGGACGGTGACCGCACGGAGGTGGTCGTTGACGTCTGCCGTCGGGTCGACCTCCCCCTCGGCGACGAGCTGGGCGGCGGCCTGTGCTGTGAACAGCTTGGCGAGTGAGCCGAGGAAAAAACCGGTGCGGTGCGGGTCGACCGGGGTCCGGGTGCGGACGTCGGCGACGCCATAGCCCTTGGCCAGGACGGTCCGGCCGCCGGCTACGACGGTGACGGCCGCGCCGGGGATGCGGTCGTCTTCCAGGTGGTCGGCGACGGCGGCGTCGACGAGGGAGTCGAGACGGGGCGGAGCCGCCGCGTGAGCGGGGGCCGCGACGGAGAGCAGCGCGGCGGAGGTGATCGTGAGGGTGGCTGCCATCGTGGTGAGGGTCCGTATCGACGTCGTACGCATACGTCGACGATCTCGCTCGGGGACGGGGCGGCGGCAGTGCGAGGCGCATCTGCCGATGTGTATTTCACATGGGTGGGGCGGGTGCGGTGCATCGGCGTGCGTCTAACGTGACCTCATGAACGGGTGCGGCCGGGCATTTCGGCGCGGGAGGGGAACCGGCCCCCGGGGCACCGCGCCGAGAACTTCGACCGGTACGGATGCCGGCTCCGAGGCCGATGCCGGCCCGACGCCGGCAGTCGTATCGGTGATCCTCGTCGTCGTCATTCTCGGCTTCGCCTTCGAGCCCGGTGTCGTCCTGCCGCGCCCGGCCGCCGTGCCGACGCTGCTGCTCCAGTTGGCCATCTGCCTGCCTTCGACGCGGCGGCTGCGCGGGGCCTGGACCCTCGCCGCCCAGGTCCTGCTGATGCCCTGGTCCGGGCTGCCCGGCTTTCTCGGCGCCTCCGTGCTGCTGGTCCTCGAACGGCGCCTCCGATGGGCTCTGTTCACGGTCGTCGTGCTGGCGGCGGGGCCGCTCGCATCCGGCGACGGCAGTGTCCATTCCGTTCTCAACGGCATCGGGAACGCCCTCGCCCACGGATTGGTCATCTATGCGCTGACCCGGCTCACCGACCTCTACACCGAACTCCGCGCCACGCGTGACGCATTGGCGCAGGCCCGGGTCGCGGCCGAACGGGAGCGCGCCGGGCGCGACCTGGACGCGGTACTGGGAGCGGCCCTGGCGGAGATCACCCGGCTGGCCGGGCAGGGTACGCGGGCGGCGCGGGAACTCGTGACGATCGCGCGGGCGGCGACGGAGCGCGTACGAGCCGCGCCGCCCGCACAGTCGGCCGACGGGACGGACGCCCCTGCGCGTGCCCTGGAGCCCCGGCTGGTGTGGCCCATCGTGGTCGCCACCCACGTCGAGTACCTGATCGTGGGCACTGTCTTCCTGCTCGGTGCCGGGGTGCCGGGCGGGCGGGTTGTCGCGTACGCGGCCGCCTTGGCGGCCGTGGTCGGACTCCAGGCGTACCACTCCCTGCCGCGTCCGCCCGGTGTGCGTCCCCCGTACGTCGCGTGGACCCTGGGCGCGCAGCTCACCCTCGCCCTGGGCGTGCTGGCCGCTCCGGACGGGCCGTACCCCCAGCTGGTGGGGTTCGCGGCCGCCTCGGTGCTGATCGTCCTCCCCGGGCGCACCGCCTGGCCGGCGGCCGGGTCGCTGACCGCACTGGCAGCGATCGCGATGCTGCTGAGGACGGACGGGCCCGGGGCCCATGGCACCGTTCTCCTCCTGCTGGACATCGTGGTGATCGCTTCGGTCTTCTACGGCCTTGCCCTGCTCAGCGGCCTTGTCCGCCAGGTGCGGGAGGCCCGCGGAGCGCTGGCGTCGCTGGCCGTGGCGCGAGAGCGCCGGCGCATCGCCCGGGACGTCCACGACCTGCTGGGCTACGGGCTGTCGGCGATTGCCCTGAAGGGCGAGCTGGCGCTTCGCGACCCTGACCGGGAGCGGGCCGACCGACATCTCGCCGATGCGGCGGCGCTGGCGGACCAGGCTCTGACGGACCTTCGGGCGATCCCGGGGGAAGGCGTGGAGATCTCGCTGGCCGAGGAAGTGGCCTCCGCCCGGGAAGTACTGGCCGCCGCGGGCGTCGCCGTGCGGGTCCGCGGCGAGTCGGACGAGGTGGCGGGAATGTCGGAGGCACTGTTCGCGACGGTGTTGCGCGAGGCGGTGACGAACGTGCTGCGACACGCGGCGGGAGCGCGCCGGTGCGAGGTGTATTTCGGCCCTGGGCTGTTGCGGGTGGCGGACGACGGCCGCGTGGTCCCTCTGCCGTCACGGGGGAAGGGCGGACGCGAGGGTACCGGCGGCAACGGGCTGAGGAATCTACGTGAGCGCGCGACGGCACTGGGCGGGGTCCTGGAGGCCGGACCGGCCCCGCACGGCCGCGGCTACGTTGTGACCGTCCGTCTGGAATCCGCTCCGGTCTCCGTCGTCGGGTGACTCCGTGTCACCCCAACCAGCCGTGCTCCCGGGCGATCCGCACCGCGTCGAGCCGGTTGCGGGCATCGAGCTTGGTGACGGCCGCACCGAGATAGTTCCGTACGGTGCCCTGCGAGAGGTGCAACTCGCGGGCGATCTCGTAGAGCTCGGCGCCGGCGGCAGCCAGCCGCAGCACATCGGTCTCGCGTGGGGTGAGCGGGTTCACCTTGGCGGTGAGCGCCGCAGCGGCCAGTCTTGGATCGATGACATGCTCCCCGTCCGCCACGCTGCGGATCGCGGCGGCGAGCTGATCCGGCTGGGCGTCCTTGAGCATGAACCCGCCCACCTGGGCGGCGAGAGCCGACCTCAGTGCCTCGGGTCGGCCCAACGCGGTGAGGATGAGGATCCGGCAGCCGGGAAGCGCGGCTCCGAGGTCGCGGGCGGCGGACAGTCCGTCGGCGCCGGGCATTTCCAGGTCGAGCACCGCGACGGTGGGGTGGTGGGCGAGAGCGGCGGGGACGACGGCATCCCCACGCGCCACCTCGGCCACGACCTCCATGTCCGGCTCCAGGCCCAGCAGGGCTGCCAGCGCCCCACGGATCATGTGCATGTCTTCGGCCAGCAGAATGCGGATCACAGTCCCCCCCGGCGAAGGATCGTACCTCCGGCCTGTGGGCGCGCACCGCGTCCGCCTCCATCCCGGCGCCTGAGGCCGCTCCTGCCGGCGGCCGCCGTGCGCGGCGACCGTCCCCGCCTCGGCCAGATCGAGATCGAGGTGGAGAGCCATCTCCGCCCCCGCGACATCCA
>NZ_JBHUQX010000187.1:0-17216 GCF_042674225.1 Streptomyces sp. NPDC056948 | reverse complement strand
CCCTGGGGGTGCCCGGCCCGTTGTACGGGTACGGTGGCCGCGTAGGGACGAGCCGAGTCTGGTGGTGGACGTTGTGCTGATGCAGGGCTTCACAGGGTTGATGTGGCTTCTGAGCATGGCCCTGATCATTTTCAGCGGCTTCGCGCTGTTCGACGCCGCCGTGCGGCGGGAGGACGCGTACCGCGCGGCCGACAAGAAGACCAAGCCGTTCTGGCTGATCATCCTCGGTCTGGCCTTCGTGGTGAACCTGCTCTTCCCGATCCTGTCGTTCCTGCCGATCATCGGGCTCATCGCGACGATCGTGTACATGGTCGACGTCCGCCCGGCCATCCGCGCGCTCCCCGGCGGCGGCCGCAGCCAGCGCGGCTCCAGCAGCGACGGTCCCTACGGCCCCTGGAACGGCGGCCGGTAAGCGCGCCTCGGCAGCGCTCCAGCCCCTCGGCAGCGCCGGAGCCCGGAACTACGGCACCCGATCCAGCAGCAGTACCGCCACGTCGTCCGTCAGCTCGCCACCGTTGAGGTCGCGCACCTCGTTCACCGCCGCCCGCAGCAGCCGCTCGCCCCGCAGCCCCTCGGCGAACTGGCGGCGGATCATCTCGGTCATGCCGTCCTGGCCGAGCCGCTCCCGGCCCTGGCCGATATAGCCCTCGATCAGGCCGTCGGTGTAGAGCATCAGGCTCCACTCGGCACCCAGCTCCACCTGCATACGAGGCCAGCGGGCCCCCGGCAGCAGCCCGAGGGCCGGTCCGTTGTTGTCGTACGGCAGCAGACGGGCCGGTTTGCCCGGGCGCGCCAGCAGCGGCGACGGGTGACCCGCCAGGCACAGACCGGCGCGGCGGCCGTCCGGCGCGATGTCCACCGTGCACAGCGTCGCGAAGATCTCGTCGTCGGCCCGCTCGTGCTCCAGCACCTGCTGGAGCGTGCCCAGAAGCTGGTCGCCGCACAGGCCCGCCAGCGTCAGCGCGCGCCACGCGATCCGCAGCTCCACCCCGAGCGCGGCCTCGTCCGGGCCGTGACCGCACACGTCACCGATCATCGCGTGCACGGTGCCGTCCGGCGTGCGGACGACGTCGTAGAAGTCACCGCCGAGCAGGGCGCGCGAGCGGCCCGGGCGGTAGCGGGCGGCGAACCGCAGCGGAGAGCCCTCCAGCAGCGGGGTCGGCAGCAGACCGCGCTCCAGGCGGCGGTTCTCCTGGGCCCGCAGCCGGCCCTCGGCGAGCCGGCGCTCGGCCGACTCGGAACGCTTGCGCTCCACCGCGTAGCGGATCGCGCGGCTCAGCAGCCGGCCGTCCAGCTCGTCGCGGAACAGGTAGTCCTGGGCGCCCACGCGCACCGCCTCCGCGCCGCGCTCGGCGTCGCCCGACGCGGTCAGCGCCAGGACGGCATGCCGGGGCGCGAGCTCCAGCACGTGCCTGAGCACGGCGAGCTCGTCCTCGGAGTCGCTGTGGCCCGGCGCCGGCAGCGCGAGGTCCAGCAGGATGCAGTGGACGTCGTCGGTCAGCAGCCGTCCGGCCTCGGTCAGATTGCGGGCCGTGCGGACGCGGATCGGCTTGCCTGCCTGGTCGAGCAGATCCTGCGCGATCGGCGAACCGGCCGGATCGTCCTCGATCAGCAGCAGCGTCAGGTTGGTGTGAGCGGTGTTGTTCTCCACCTTGTCCGTGGTGTTCCCGGCGGTGTCCGGCGTGCGCGGGGCCGTGGCCGAGGCGTCCTGGACGGACTTCTCGGCGGAGCCGCCGCACGGGGACGCGGCCTGCGCCTGACCACTCTCCACGGCCGGGATCGCTCTCTGCCGCGGTATGGGTACGGGCATCGTCTTGGGTTCCTTCCCTCCCCCCGAGGGCATGGCGGGGGCGAGGGACCTCGACCCACCGACGGGGACCATAGCGGGTGTCGGCGCCGCATTGGAATGGTGTGAGCCACGCCGCTGCGCCATCGGCCAGTGTCATATGCCGCGATATGTGCCGCAGTTGGACAGGCCGGAGATGCTGCGGAGATGACGAACGTCACGTCAGCGCCGCGTTTTGCAGGGGTCCGGCGTGCGGTGGGTCACGTGGGCCGGGTCACCAAAGGTGCCCGATGCCCGATATGTTCACCCGGCGTCGGTGCCGGGATCCGGCCTTACCACCCCGAGGATAGGCATGGATCCCGCTCCCGCGACGGTGATGTCCCGCCCGGGCCGCGGTGCGTGCACCATCGCCCCGTCGCCGATGTACATCGCGACATGGCTGGCGTCGTCGAAGTAGATGATGAGGTCGCCGGGCCGCATGTCCTGGACGTCGATGTGCCGGAGCTGCTTCCACTGCTCCTGAGAGGTGCGCGGTATGCCGCGGCCGGCGGATATCCAGGCCTGTGAGGTCAGCCCGGAGCAGTCGTAGGTCTTCGGGCCCTCGGCGCCCCACTGGTACGGCTTGCCGATCTGGGCCGTGGCGTATTCGACGGCCTTCTTGCCCTGCTCGGTCGCCTTGCCGCTGATCTCGTCGAGGACACCGGAGCCGAGCCAGGCGGACTGTGCCTTGGCCGCCGCCGCCTTCTCCAGCTCGGCGAGGCGCTCCTGCTCGTCCTTCTGCAGCTCGGACTCGACCTTCTCCGCCTGCTTGATCTGCTTCTCGATCTTCTTCTGCGCGGCGGCCTTGGCCTTGCGGCCCGCCTCCAGCTTCTTCCACTGCGCGGAGGCGTCCTTGGCGTACTGCTCCAAGTCCTCCTGTGTGCGGGTCAGTTCGCCGATCAGGCCCTTGGCCGCGTGCTGGCCCTGGCGGACCCGGACCGCTCCCTCGAGGAACTCCTGCGGGTCGTCGCTGAGCGTCAGATGGGCCTCGGGGGGCAGTCCGCCCCCGCGGTACTGCGCGGCGGCCGAGGCGCCGGCGCGGTCCTTCAGCTTCGCCAGCTTCTCCTTGCCCTTGACGATCTTCTTGGCCAGTTCGACGATCTCGGCGGACTGCTTGTCCGCCTTCTCCTCGGCGGCGTTGTACTCGTCGGTGGCACGGCCCGCGGCGCGGTACAGCTTGTCGAGTTTCTTGCGTACGGCCTCGAGGTCCTTGCTGGGCCCGGCCGTTGGGCTCGCGCTCGGAGTGGGGGAGGGGTTCGGGCTGGCGAACGCCGTGCCCGGTGCCGCCAGCACGGTGATCGCGCAGACCACGGTCACAGCCGTCGCGATCAGGCCACGCTTGCCCGTTCCCATACCTCAGCCCCCAACTGATTAACCGTCAGTAACATCCGGTTCGTCTGGGGATGCTGCCATGACGGCGCCCAAAGCGACAGAGGTAGTGCTTCCCGCCGCCCCCGCACCGGTATGCCCCCGGCATGACGATCTCCCCGCCTGTGTGACGAACGACTCAAAGAGATCGTTCCCGGCAGGCCATGTCGGTCCATGCCGGAGAGGTCAGCCCCGCGGGGCCAAGGCCTCCCACCGCACCGTCACTTCGCCCTGCCGCCACCGCACCGGCCCGTCCGCCACCGGCCAGTCCGCCGTCAGGTCCCGTACCGCCCGGATCCACCGCTGGCGGGCGCCGTAGGAGGCGTAGGGCGCGGCGGCCGCCCAGGCGCGGTCGAAGTCGCGCAGGAAGGTGTGCACCGGCTCACCCGGGACATTGCGGTGGATGAGCGCCTTCGGCAGGCGCTCCGCCAGGTCCGAGGGGCGCTCCAGGGAACCCAGCCGGGTCGCGAAGGTGACCGTGCGCGGCCCCTCCGGGCCGAGCGCGACCCACACGTGCCGCCGCCCGATCTCGTCGCAGGTCCCCTCGACCAGCAGCCCGCCGCGCGCACCGGTGGCCGGGTCGGCCGGTGCGAGCCGCCCGCACAACCGCTCCCACACGGCCGCGACCTCGCCCTCCTCGTACTGCCGCAGCACGTTCGCCGCCCGGACGAGCAGGGGCCGCTGCGGGAGGGGGATCTCGAAGCCGCCGTGCCGGAAGACGAGCCCCGCCCGCTCGTACGGCAGCGCCGCCGCGACCCGGGAGGGCTCGATCTCGACGCCCACCACGCGCGCGCGTGGCGCGACCGTACGCAGGCGGTGCAGCAGCTCGACGGCCGTCCAGGGGGCGGCGCCGTAGCCGAGGTCGACCGTCACGGGGTCGGCGGCGCGGCGCAGCTCCGCGCCGTGCGTGGCCGCGATCCAGCGGTCCATACGGCGCAGGCGGTTGGGGTTGGTCGTCCCGCGCGTCACCGTTCCCACGATGCGGGAGCGGGTCGCTGCGCGGGATGTCATGCGTACGAGGGTATGCGGCGTGCCCGTGGTCACCTTCCGCCGTGCACCGAGGACCTAGGCGCCGCCCCCGTACGTCCCGAACTCGGGAACCCCCGTCGACTCGAAGACATGCACCGACAGGCCGCCCGGCGTCGTCCGATGGTCGGTGAGCCGCAGCCCGGCCGGTGCCCCGCCGTCCGGGAAGAGGCGACGGCCCCGGCCCACCACGACCGGGGCGATCACCAGCCGCAGTGTGTCGATCAGCCCGGCGGCCAGCAGGGACTGCGCGAGCCGGGCGCTGCCGTGGATCTGGATCTCCCGGCCGGGCAGCCGCTTCAGCTCCGCCACCTGGGAGGGGACGTCGCCGGAGAGGATCGTGGTCGGGTTCCAGGCGGCCGTGGCCAGGCTGTGGGAGGCGACGTACTTCGGCAGGCCGTTCAGTACGGCGGCGGCGGGATGGTCGGTCATCGTCGGCCAGTCCCGGGCGAAGTTCTGGTAGGTGCGGCGGCCGAACAGCAGCGCGTCCGCCTCACCGAGCCAGGTATCGGCCAGCCGTTCGAACTCCTCGTCCAGATGCGGCACGAACCAGCCGCCCCGCTCGAAACCGCCGCTGGTGTCCTCGTCAGGGGCGCCCGGCCCCTGGGAGACACCGTCGAGCGTCAGGAACTCCTGCACCACGAGCTTCATCGTGACCCTCTCCTCTCCTCAGTGAGTCAGACGCCCCGGGACGCGGAAACTCATCGGTCCCCGAACAGCGGCCCCCGAACGGGGAGAACCGTCAGTCCTGGCGGACGATGTTCCTGCCCGGGCCGCCGGAGAGCGTGTCCGCGCCGGGTCCGCCGTACAGCTCGTCGTCGCCGCTGTTCCCCCAGATCCGGTCGGCGCCGCTGTTCCCGTGCAGGATGTCGTTGCCCCTGCCGCCGTAGATCTCGTCGTCGCCGGCCCCGCCGTAGACCGTGTCGTCACCGTCGTCGGCGCGCAGGATCTGGTCGCCCGCACCGCCGTGCAGGACGTCGTCGCCCGCGCCGCCGTCCACGATCTCGCCGTCGATGCCCGCGTAGAGGGTGTCGACGCCGGCACCGCCGCCCGCGTACCCCAGCGCGCCCGCCCTGATGGTGTCGTCGCCCGCGCCGCCCCGCACCGAAGTGCCGTCGACGCGGCTGCCGGTGGCGCCGGTCCATTTGTCGTCGCCGTCGCCCAGCTCGACCGTGTTGAAGTAGTAGACCTGGTCGGTGGCGTTGTCGAAGGAGGCGGTGTCGGCGCCGTCGCCGAGGTCCATCTCCATGGAGTCGAGCGGGGACTGGCTCTCGGGGGCCTCGACCGTGCAGGAGATCTTGGTCTTGTCCGAGCTGTCGGGATGGCCGCAGCCGGTCCCGGTGCTGACCGGGACGACGTCGTCGATCACATAGGTGAACTGCGAGCGGTCGCCGGTGTACGACTGGGTGATGGCCACCTTGTTGGCCTGCCCGGGGGCGGCCGTGTAGGTGAGGTGCCAGCCGTACTCGTTCACCGAGGCGGTGGCCGTCGGCTGCGCGGCCCCGGCCGGGCCCGCCAGGGCGATCGGGACGGCCAGGCTCATGCCGAGAAGGGGCGTCAGAACCGTCGCCGCGCGTAACTTCCGGCGGCCGATGAGGCGAGAGGGCATTGCGTAACCTCCGTGAGGCAGTGGTCGATCCTTTCGTTGGTTGTGACCGGTGGGGCAGGAGCCCGGTTGTCCGCGGAACCGGAATCGACAGCCTTTTCACGATGGGGACAACGTCCGTGACCTGCGATTTCCGATCGAGTTCACCTGCCTGTCACGCTCCCGGGCCGGCGGACAAGGGAGCCCTTCGGCAGCCCTTCGCCCTCGAACGGTTGAGCGGTGACCGGTAATGATTCGGTAAAAGTCGCGAACAGGGAAACGAACGGGGAAATGGAGCGCCCCCTTCCGGTGTTCACCCCCGTGCAGGGCACAGCGAGTCCTGCGCGAGGCATGCCCGGAGCGAGGAGGAACGCCACGTGAGCCAGTACATCGGCAGGCTCGGGCGGCGCTCCGCGTCCGCGCCCGCGCGCCTGAGGCTGCACCGCAGGCCCCGCCGGGTCGCCATGCTCTCCGTGCACACCTCCCCGCTCCACCAGCCGGGCACCGGCGACGCCGGCGGCATGAACGTCTACATCGTGGAGCTCGCGCAGCGCCTCGCCGCGCAGGGCATCGAGGTCGAGATCTTCACGCGCGCGACCGCCGCCGCCCTCCCGCCGACCGTCGAACTGGCCCCCGGCGTCCTCGTCCGGCACATCGACGCCGGCCCCTACGAGGGCCTCAACAAGGAGGACCTCCCCGCCCAGCTCTGCGCCTTCACCCACGGCGTCATGCAGGCCTGGGCCGGTCACCGCCCCGGCCACTACGACCTGGTCCACTCCCACTACTGGCTCTCCGGCCACGTCGGCTGGCTCGCCGCCCAGCGCTGGGGCGTCCCCCTGGTGCACGCCATGCACACCATGGCCAAGGTCAAGAACGCCAACCTGGCCGACGGCGACAGCCCCGAGCCGGCAGCCCGCGTCATCGGCGAGACCCAGATCGTCGCCGCCGCCGACCGCCTCATCGCCAACACCACCGAAGAGGCCGACGAACTGGCACGGCACTACGGGGCCGACACCGACAAGCTCGCCGTGGTCCACCCCGGTGTGAACCTGACCCGCTTCTCGCCCGCCGACGGCCGTGCCGCCGCCCGAGCCCGTCTCGGTCTGCCGCAGGACGCGCTGATCCCGCTCTTCGCGGGCCGCATCCAGCCCCTGAAGGCCCCCGACGTGCTGCTGCGGGCCGTCGCCGTCCTCCTCGACGAGCGCCCCGAACTCCGCTCGCGCATCCTCGTCCCCGTCGTCGGCGGCCCCAGCGGCAGCGGCCTCGCCAAGCCCGAGGGCCTGCAGAAGCTCGCCGCCCGCCTCGGCATCGCGGACGTCGTACGGTTCCGCCCGCCGGTCGGCCAGGAACAGCTCGCGGACTGGTTCCGCGCCGCCTCCCTCCTGGTCATGCCCTCCTACAGCGAGTCCTTCGGCCTGGTCGCCATAGAGGCCCAGGCGGCGGGCACCCCGGTGCTCGCGGCGGCGGTCGGCGGCCTGCCGGTGGCCGTGGACGACGGACACACCGGCTTCCTCGTACGCGGCCACAACCCCGCCGACTACGCGCGCGTGCTGCGCGACTTCGCCGACGACCCGCAACTGGCGCCCCGTATGGGCGCGCAGGCCGCCCGCCACGCCCAGTCCTTCGGCTGGGACACCGCGGCCGCCGCCACGGCGGACGTCTACACGGCCGCGATGCAGGCGCATCGCCGTCGCGTACGCTCCCACCATGGGTGAAACCGGTCAGGAACAGCGCGCGGTACAGGTCATCGAGGGAGTGCTGAAGGACGCGGACCTGGAGTGGGAGAGCCCCGAGCCCGGCACGTACGTCGCGCAGCTCCCCGGCACCCGCAAGCTCAAGACCACGGTCTCCCTGATCGTCGGCCGCCACTCCCTCTCCCTGAACGCCTTCGTCATCCGCCACCCCGACGAGAACGAACCGGCCGTCCACCGCTGGCTGCTGGAACGCAACCTCAAGCTCTACGGCGTGAGTTACGCCGTCGACCAGCACGGCGACGTCTACGTCACCGGCCGCGTCTCCCTGTCCGCCGTCACCGCCGACGAGCTCGACCGCCTGCTCGGCCAGGTCCTGGAAGCGGCGGACGGCAGCTTCAACACCCTTCTGGAGCTGGGCTTCGCCTCGGCGATCCGCAAGGAGTACGAGTGGCGGGTGTCCCGGGGCGAGTCGACGCGCAACCTGGACGCGTTCGCCCACCTGACGCAACGCCCGGAGCGCTAGGCCCTGTCAGGACGCCCCTCGGTAACGCCCGGGCGGCACCCCCACCAGCCTCCGGAAGTGCCGGGTGAGATGGGACTGGTCGTAGAACCCGGTCGCCACCGCCACCTCGCTCGGCGCCTGCCCCTCCAGCAGCAGCCGCCGGGCCCGGCCCACGCGCAGGGACGTCAGGTACTGGTGCGGGGCGATGCCGTAGGCGGCACTGAACGCCCGTACGAGATGGGCCGGATGGGCACCGACGAGCCCGGCGGCCTCCTTGAGCCCGATCCCCTCGGCCACCCGCTCATCCAGCAGCTCGCGCAGCCGCCGCGCGAGTACGGGATCGGCGGGCCGGGGTGCGGCGAGGTCGTCCCGCAGATGCCCGCGCAGCCGCTCTCCGACGAACATCAGCCTGCTCTCGGCCTCCAGCTCCTCACCGGGCCGCAGCAGCGTGCCGTGCAACTGCCCGACGCGCCGCCGCAACAGCGGATCGCGCAGGTCGGGATGGTCGACGGCGGCCCCGATGAGCTCGTCACCGAGATATGTCCCGTCGAGATACAGGACCCGCTTGCGGAAGCCCTCCGGGGTGACGGGGGAGCCGTTGTGCGGCACATGCGGCGGCAGCAGCGACACGGTGTCGTGCGGCGTGCCGTGCTCGTGCCGGTCGAGGTCGTACCGTACGGCGCCGGTGTCGACGATCAGCAGCGTCCAGGCCTCGTGGACGTGCATCGGATACGCGTACTCGGTGAACTGCGCATGGAAGACCTCGACGACACCCGCGACAGGGGGCCGCCAGGCGGAGACGGTCCGGGAGGTCCGGGAGGTCCGGAAGGACTCGGAGGCCATGCAAAAAACGTACAAGACCCCGGCGGGGGCTGCCGGGCACGCTCGCATCATGAACACCGAACCATCCCCGGAGCCGACCGAGCCGACCGAGCCGACCGAGCCGATCCGCTTCGACACGAAGATCGCTGTGCTGCTGCGCGAGGACCTGGAGCAGTGGCAGCGCCTCAACGTCACATCGTTCCTGGTCAGCGGCCTGGGAACGCAGCTCCCCGAGGTGATCGGCGAACCGTACGAGGACGCGGACGGCGTGCCCTACCTGCCGATGTTCCGCCAGCCGGTCATGGTCTTCGAGGCCACGAAGGAAACCCTCACCACGGCCCACACCAAGGCCCTCTCCCGCTCCCTGCCCCGCGCGGTCTTCACGTCCGACCTGTTCGCCACGGGCAACGACCGCGACAACCGCGCGGCCGTACGGGCGGTTCCGACGGCGGACCTGGACCTGGTCGGCCTCTTGGTCTACGGCCCGAAGAACGCGGTGGACAAGGTGGTGAAGGGGGCGCGGATGCATCCGTGAGACCAAAGTCTGAGGCCCGTAGACCAACGGCTGATGACAGGACGGACGGCACCTCCCAAGACTCTTTCCCATGGAGGAAGCCAAGAAGATCCGCATGGGAGCCGAACTCGCGGAATCGACCTGGGCCATCGTGCTCTTCTGCGTCGCCTGCGGTGCCGTCGCCGGTGCCTTGCTCCCTCTCCTGGCCCGCGGGCTGCTGACGCTCCCGTGGGCACCGCTGGAGGGCCCGGCCGAACTACTGACCTCGGTCCCGGAACCCGCCCTCACCCTCGGCACGGTCGCGGTGGGCGCACTCGCAGGCCTGCTGCTGGGTTTCACGGCCGTGCACGAGTCGCTGTCGGTGAGCATCTCCGACACGCACGTGACCCTGACCATCAGGGACAGCGCCCAGTCGTTCGCCCGCGAGGAGATCGCGGCGCTGTTCCGGGACGGCAAGCAACTCGTGATCCTGGCCCCGGACGGCCTGGAACCGGCCCGGGAACACTGCGGCCTGTCCTGGCCACGCCTCACCGCGGCGCTTTCCGCCCACGGCTACCCCTGGGCGGAGCAGGACCCCCACCGAGCCGACTACCGCCGCTGGGTCCCCGGCACCCCGGGCCTGCCCGAGGGCGCGGACGCCCTGCTCAGGGCACGCGCGCGGGCCCTCAAGGACTCGGACGACGCCGACGACGCCCGGGAGCTGCGCGGCGAACTGCTCCGGCTCGGCGTGGTCGTACGGGACGAGGAGAAGCGGCAGTACTGGCGGCCGGCGCGACGAAGCTGAGGCGCAGGCGCCCGGGGCCCTCGCAGCGATAAAATCCGCCGCGGGAGGAACGCCCGTGACCCGAATACCCGGCTTACGCGCCCTGCTCATACTCTTCGTCTTCGTCGTCGCCACGGCGGCGGTTGCCGGCTGCGCGGGCCGGGGCCCGGACACGCCGCCGGACAGGGGACATTCTCCGGCCGCACCGGCACCTCGCCCGGCCATCCACCTCGGCACGGACGGCGATCGTGCACTGGTCCCCGGCGGCCCGCCGCTCCCCTTCCGCGTCACTGTCGCCGGCCTCACCGAGACGCAGGCGGCACGGCGCGTACTGGCGCTCTACATCGGCACGGTCCCCGACCGGCTCCAGATCCGCGAAGACGGAACGTGGCGCGACGTGCGGCTCCAGTGGACCAACGAGCAGGACGACGACGGGGAGTTCGCTGCCGTGCTGCCGCTCTCGCACCGCGGCAAGGCGCGCAAGCGGATCGAGTTCCGGCTCTTCACCGCCGACCAGCGACGCAGCTACGTGGACGGCCAGGTCCCTGCCGTGGCCGACACCATCGCGGCGCAACTGGCCCCGGCCCGGAAAGGCTGGGTCCCGGACACCCACCCGGCGGCGTCCGCGTCACGTGTGCGTCTTCCGGTGGATCCCACTCACCTCGCCATCGAGGTCCCGCAGTTGCTCAGGGCGACCGAGGGTGGTCCACCCGTGGAGTGGGAGGTGCGGGTGCGCAACGTGGCGGGCAAGCTCACCCGTTCCGGCCTGCGCATCGCGATCACCCTCAGCCCCGGCGCGGTCGGCCAGTCGGTCAGCCGCCTGCACTGGTCGATCGACCAGGAGGGCCGCTGGACCGACCTGACGGGCCGGGAGCACGTCGAGACGGACGCCTTCGCCCTCGAGCCCGGCGAGTCCCGTACGGTCCGCATCCGCATCGCTCTGCCGACCGGAGCCACGCCCAAGAACGCCGGCGACCTCGCCGCGGCCTTGTCCGCAGCGGTCTCGGCCCCTTGGTGGCCCTCCGACCCGGACCAACCCTCGGGAGTCTCCCTCGACTCGGAGTCCACGAACGTCCTGGCCGACGAGGGCTAGGCCATGGTCACGGAGCGCAAGCCTCGGCGATCGACAGGCTGTTCTCGTAGAGGTGGTGCCGAGTGATCCGCCCGCCCTCAACGCTGAGCCGCAGCGCGAACGGCCCCTCGAAGGACTTCCCCGTGGCTCGTACGGTCCCCGACACATGCCCCGTCAGCACGGCATCGGCGCCGTCGACGAGAAAGGCATCGACAGAGGCCCGGGCATCCTCGGCCACGGTGTACTCCATCAACTCCGCTGCCTGCGCGGCACACTCGGCAGCGGTGGACCGCGGACGTATCCACGGCACTCCCGGATTCTCGGCGAGCACCCAGTCGACCTTGTCGGCGAAGAGCGCGGTGAGCCCCTCGGCGTCCCCGGCGAGACGGAGCTCGAGGAACTTCTGAACGGTGGCGCGGGTCGCGTCCGCGGTGGTGGTAGGCGTCATGAAGCCCAGACTGCCGGGAGCGCGCAGGAGCGTCGATTACGTCCCAGGTAAGGAGACTCGGCGTCGATCACTGCCCGACGCGACCGTCGATCAGCTCGCGCAGAAGGTCGGCGTGGCCGCAGTGCCGCGCGTACTCCCCGATCTGCGCCACCAGGACATCGCGAAGCTGAAGCTGTCCACCGGGTTCGGGCCCGAGATCGGAGAACCCGGCGTTCCGGGTGCCGAGATCGTCGACGCCGGCCAGGTACCGATCGGTGAGTTCCACTTCCACCCGCCACTGACGCCAGGCATCATCCACGACCTTCGGGTCCGCGACCGCCCCGTTCCAGTCGCCGTCGCGGTCTTCCTCGGTCCGATACAGCTTCGGCGCGTCCTCACCGGCCATCACCCGCCGAAAATGCCGCTCCTCCTCAGCCATGTGCCGCACCAGCCCGAGCAGAGACATCGTCGACGGCGGCACAGACCGCAGGGCCATCTGCTCGGCATCCAGGCCCGCACACTTCATTTCCAGGGTGAGGCGGTAGTGGCGCAGGCAGTCGAGCAACGCACCGCGTTCGTCGACGACTTCGGTGTCGGTCTCGCGGGGGTCATCATCCGGATCGACCCACATGTCGGGGTAGACGATCGACTGCGTCCACCGAGCCACAGCTCGTTCAGTGGTGTGCTCACCCGAGACCATGGGGGCATGGTGGACCGGGCCGACATGGTTCCGCTACTGAATAATCGGGCAGCCGCACCAGGTGGTCACGCCGTTCCTGCAGAACCACGACTATCCGCACCCTTGCAGGTCCTCGAACCTCGGCTTCGGTCTGCTCGTTTGGGCAGTGTCCTTGTTGTCTTTGTAGTCAGCGAAGGCTTGTTCGCTGCTCCTGCTGGGAACGGTTCTGCCGTTTGCGTCTGCCCTGTACCACTGGCCTGCGCTGTGGAAGTGCATGGTGAACTGGTCGAATCTGATGCCGTCAGGGGAGTCGACCGAGAACCGGGTGCAGGGCTCGAGGACCGAAATCTTGTAGAACCTGTCGGCTGTGGCATTGAGTAGCAGGACGTGGTAGGCCGGAACCAGGCTGCGGTTCTCGATGAGGAGATGCTGTGCTTCGGCGCCTTGTTCAGAAACGTGCCATGCGACGCGGTAGGCGGTCGCCAAGCGATTCGTGATCCGGTCGTTCTCATAGGCCATACCTGCAAGTCGATTCGCGAGCTGTTCGTTCGAGTTGGCCTTATTCGACGCTGAGGCCGACACGATGATTCCGAGGATGGAAAAGATCAGGGCCAGGACCGCAACTGCAATGGAGGCCACCTCGATAGCGAGCTTCACCTTCTCCACGCGTGGCCCAGTCTGCCCTGCGTCTGGATTATCCATAGCGCCCAATCAAACCGAGAAAGATATCTGGTCTTCATAGTGAAGCAGCTGAAATCCAGATAAACACCGACCGGCGCGCGTTCAAGTAGAAGCCGGCTCCGGCCGCCGACGGCATCATCTCGCCGTGTCGGAAGGCTCCCGGTCAGGAACTTCGGCAGCAGGCCCGCCGCACCCCCGCTTCTTCACGTGGTAGTCGCGGTTGGGGCCTTCGCGGATGATGCTGGTCTGGGCTGAGAGATAGAAGACGCGGAGGAAGCGAAGACCCTCACGACGGGTGGCGGCATGTCGCTGACATACCGATCTCGTTCTGACACTCCGGTCGCTCGTAGGGCGTTCAGGTCTGCGGGGGCGATGAAGCGACCTCGGTGGACTCGTCGGAGATGGTCAGGTCTCCTCCGAAGATGCGGGCGGTGAAGCAGATGTTGAACTGGCGGCGGACTTCGCCGTCGGTGTAGGCGATGACGTGGCGGGGTCGGTGTAGGTCCCGACCAGCCCTGTGATCTCGACGTCGTAGCCGGCTTCTTCCTTGACCTCGCGTACGGCGCAGCCGGGCAGGGAGTCGTTCATCTCCATGCCGCCGCCGGGCAGGGCCCACAGGTCGTTGTCCCGCCGGCGCTGGAGCAGGATGCGGCCCTGGTCGTCGGTGACCACCGCCGATGCGGCCACGACGAGGCTGTTGGGGGTTGGGGCCGCGGGGTCGTCGTAGTACTCGGTCCGGGCCACTAGGTCCCCTTTGCCGGCCGGGCGGTTTCCCACACGGCGTTGAAGCTGTCGGCGTACGTGTCGAACATGCCACCGTCGCCATTGCGGCGCAGTCGTCACACCGGAGCACGGTAGGCGTTCACGCCGAACACGTGCGCGTTGACCAACAGATCATCCGCGCGGTACAGGCTGATGTAGGGGGTTGTTCCGTGCGTCCGTACTTCGACGCCGGGGACGTGCAGTAACTGCCGATAGTGCATGAGCGCCAGTCGGCACCGTGACTCGATCCCGTGGCCGAACTGCTTCTCTAGGCCGCGCTGTTGAACGTTGGGAGTTCGCGTCCCCCAGCGCGACGCGGATCGCGCAGCCGGCTTCTGCCCGCTCGCATAGCAAGTCGTTGAGGCGGGGTAGGTCTTGGCCCTTAGAGGCCACTCCCGAGGATGCGCTCACCACCAGTAGGCATGACCCTCCCACCAAAAAGCCCCCGCCCCGCGAATAAACCGCAGGTCGGGGGCCTAAGGGACGTCGAATTACTTCTTCTTCCCCTGGGTGTTGTCGGGGATCTTGGGGAGCTGCGTTGTTGCTGGCCAGAGCGGTGGGAACGGGCGCCTGAGGGGGCGCCATTGGTCGTCGTTGGCTGTTGGCGAGCGGCCTCGGACGGCCCAGAGACGGCCCAGCCAGCACTGTCATGAGCGTCGGCTCACCGTGTTACGCAGTGCCTCGTACCACCCGATGAAGAGCCAACGCAGCCACCACAGCCTGCCCCTTCGCCCGCCTTGCAGCCGCGGTTCCGGACTCGCCGGCATACGGAGAAGTCGAGGAGGAGCAGACACACGTGGGCCTCGACTGCGTCGGCCTCCACCACCATGCAGATGGCAGTAGCCGTTCCACCCGCTCAGATTTCTGCACGCCTGCCCTCGCCGTGTCACACCAGCGCAACGCCCCATGAACGGAGTCTGGCAGAGCCTGTGCGAGAGGAGGTGCCAACTGGGACAACTGCTCACGCGAGCTGCCCGGTCCCACATCCGGAGCCATAAGTCTGGGAAGGCACGCGGAGATCTAACGGCGGTTCAGGGGGCTGAGCTGGGTTAACGCCTAGTTCATAGCCCTGGTGAACTCTGCGGATTGCACCGCGATTCCCGCTGTTCACCGCTCGATCTGGTGCGGCTGTGGTGCAGGGCGACCACCGCTTTCGACGGGGCCGTCACACCTGTATGCATGCCTCGTTCGGTCTGAAGTTGACTGTGGTGGTTTTGTCGCCGGACTTCACAGACCCGAGGCTGATCGGAAGGCTGGCCGGGTGCCGCCCGCGCGTGAGAAAAGAGGACTTCCATGGATCAGACCGTGCTCGTTGCGATCGTAACTGCCGCAGCGGCCTTGGGTGGATCGGCGGTGGCCGCTCTGATCAGTTTGCGGAGTATTCGCCTCCAGAATGAGCACGCGCTCACTCTCGCGCGCGAGGAGCGATCCGAGAATAGAGTCGCCGCGCTCCGCCAAGCACGTCGCGATGCTTATAAGGATTTTCTTGACAAGGCAAGCAGCGTAGTGCATGCGATCACCAAAACTCACGATTCACAAGTCAGCGATGAAGATTTCCAGAGCCTGTTCGATTCAGCCTGGGATCAAGCGAACCTGCTCCTCCCATTAATCAATACGGTATCGATCGAAGGCCCGTTAGAAGTCCTAGAGTGTGGGCGCGAGCTGCGAGCAGCTCTCTACGGCGAGTTGAGAAGCGTCCGGGCCGTGCGTCAGGGCGAGGCACCGAATGATGCCGTTACCGAGGCAACGAATCGTCGAAAGAGGGCCGTTACTGCGACGTCATACGCAGCGCGTGAGGCACTCGGCAGTAACATCAACACTCATTGAGCTTGATCACGCTAAGGACACATGAGAGGACTGCGTCCGCACTCCCCCTCTCGGTGGATTCCCGCTGTGCTGGGCGGGCGGAGGGCAGGCTGCTGCGGACCGCCGCTTTAGGAGTTCGATCCGGGCCCGCTACAGCTGCTGTTGTGGGCTGATGCGACGACCGGACAGAGACGCTGATGTACGTCCCTGCCCGACGTCGTTGATGTCAGCCGTGGATGTCGATGACCTTCTGATCCGTAGCTCTACAGAGATCGGTCGGTGAAGGTCATACAGGCTGCCGGGAAGCCCATGAGGGGCGGCGTGGGGCGCTGCCGGTTGCTGGGGTTGCTGTACCTCGCTGTTGTACCGCAGGGTCATCCGCTGAGGGTTTCCACGAGAGCATGCGCTTTGACCTAGCGCACGAGCTCGGCCACCTTGTTCTCCACCAAGGATCTAAGAGGAATCGATCTCGCGCGACAGAACAGGAGGCGCACGACTTTGCATCGAGCTTCCTGATCCCGGCAGATGGACTATTTGCACAAGTCGTCGGTCGGCTTCGGTTGGATGACGTGTTCAAGCTCAAGACCTACTGGAAAGTCTCTGCGGTCGCAATGGTGGAACGGCTCTACCAGCTGGAGCTAATCTGCGAATGGAACCGCCGTCAGTGGCTGATCGACCTGTCTCAGCGCGGCTATAGAACTTCCGAACCTGATGGAATCCACCCCGAGACTTCTCGGCTATTTACGGAGGTATTTCGCCTTGCCCGGGAAGATGGTTAGAACTCGCGTCGCATTGCTGAAGAATTGAATGACAGCAGTCAAGACCTAGATGCGCTTGTATTCGGTCTATCGATTGCTGCAATCTCTGGCGGCGGCCAGGCGGGCCCGGCCATGCAAGGCCATCTCTCCGTCGTGAAATAGAGGCCGACGCCCACTCCCTGTAACATTAGAATATATCGTCAGGTTCTTCAGGGTTCTCCGCTTGGATCTCTTCAAACTCAAGTCGCATCCGCTCATGTCGGAGGCGCTCGGCCTCTCGTCCGGCCTCTACTGAGAGACGAGCTTCAACGACACCTTCTTGAGGAGGGGGCAGCTTGGCATCTCGGATGTAGGCCGACAGGACATTGATCATGTCTCCCGACATCGTCTGCACGTGGCGCAGATAGTGGAAATGTCGGGGCCCTGTGTAGCGGTACTGCTTAGCCAGAGCGAGCGTCGGAGTAAGCCGCTCGTGTACCGCATCGCTAGGAATGCGGAGCAGGGCGAGATTGATGTCCCGGAAGTGAACGGCTGCTGTTCGCTCCCAAGGCTCTCGGTCATCTCGCGAAGCGCTTGAGGATGTCGCTGATGCTTCGACCAGGTCTTGCAGTTCGATCAGCTTCGCGAGGGCAGTGTCGGTCGCCAAACGTCCGACGTCGTGGAGGCGGGCCTCCTTCGCAGTGCGCCGCTGATGGCGGAAGCTCAGCCACGTCGTGATCGATGTTGCCCCCGCACCAAGGACCGCGCCGCCGAGACCTATGAGAGCTGTTGCCACTTCCTGGTTCATGCCGTCATCCTGCGCGAACCTCAAGGCCTGCATCTACCAACTTCCACCTGCTCCCATCCCGTCCGCCGTCGACCCACCCGTCTGTGGAGCGGGCGTGGTTCATGGCGTCCAGGTGGAGCGCGCCACTGTACGAACGACCTGGACG